>NZ_DJGL01000057.1:0-2946 GCF_002432735.1 Mesotoga sp. UBA5847
GCGTCTAATTTCAGCAGTGACTCGCTTTTCTCTCGCCTTCTCCGTGAGCGTAGCAAACGTCTCGACAGTGCTTTTTCTCAATTGAGCTCGTCGGACGTCAGATGTTATTGCCCTTGTAAGGCTCACGAAGAACGGTTCTTCACAGCTTCACGTTTGTGAAGAGTTCTTCTATACTTTGGCGTCTGCGGATAAGTTTGACATAATCACCATCGACGAGTACTTCTGCGGGCAGCGGCATCCCATTGTAGTTGTTTGCCATGGAAAAGCCGTAGGCACCGGCGTTTTCGAATACGATTGCCGTACCTGGTATAGGTACTTCGAGCTTCCGGCCTCTTGCAAGTATGTCGCCGCTTTCGCAAAGAGGACCGACAACGTCGGCAGTTGCCGTCTTCTTGGTGCCGGAGAGGACTATAACTCCGTGATGAGCATCATATAAGGCAGGTCTTATCAGTGCATTCATCCCTGCATCGGTAACGATAAAGATTTTTTCCGAGGGTTTAACACTCACAACCGAAGTCACGAGGTATCCTGCCGGACCGATGATGAATCTACCCAGCTCTGAAATCAGTTTTCCATTGAAGTCAGAAAACATTCCCGAGACGGCCGCCTGCAACTTTTCTATATCAAGCTCTTTGCCTTCATAGTTAATACCCCAGCCGCCGCCGAGATCGATGTGCTTGAAGCCGAATTGCTTAGCACATTCGAGAACTTTGGAATAGGCGTCAACAAATGGTTCTACTTCGGTGATTTGAGATCCAATGTGAAGATGTAGGCCATCGATCCTGTCGGCCACCGTCTCGACCTTTTCGATTGGAACTCCAAATTTGTGGGCTTTGAGTCCTGTCGAGATATGTGGGTGGGTGTGCGCGTCAACATCCGGATTGACTCTTAGAAGCTTCACGACATCTATCCCATCCCAAAGAGGCAGTTCCTGCAGCGAGTCGATGGAGACAGTGTCAACACCCTGATTTGTGAAATGCACAATATCTCCATGGGTCTTTCCGTTACCATTCCAGAGAATTCGCTTCATGCCGGCCATTTTCGATGCGAGGAGCTCACCTCTTGAAACAACATCCGCACCAATGCCTTCTTCTGCCATTATCTTTAGAAGAGCGGGATTGCTGTTTGCCTTCAACGCAAAGACTATCTCTGCATCCAGCCCCTCGAAAACCCTCTTTGCTTTGTCTATTCTCTTTCTTATCTTCTCTGCATCGTAGACATATAGCGGCGTACCAAATTCACCAGCAAGCTTCTGAAAATCAATCATCTCAACCTCCAAAATTCAGCCTTTCCGTTATCTCATCAATCTCTTCAGACCTGATATTAAGCGCTGGCAAAAACCTTATGCTCCCTCCAGTTACATTGAGCAAGACATTTCTTTCAAAGGCCATGCTTTTCACCCCGTTGGGGTTTTCGGCCGTGACTCCTATCATGAGCCCCTTACCTCGAACATCCCTTGCCCAAGGAAGACTCTTGAGGTTTTGCATAAGACGCGCTCCATTTATTCTAACACTTTCGAGAAGGGCCGAATTCATTCTAGACAGAACAGAGAGCCCTGCTGCAAGACTGAGAGGGTTCGGAGCAAATGTTGAGCCGTGATCCCCGAGAGAAAACGGTGATAGCTTTCTGAAGACCGCGGCGCCAAGAGGCAGACCGCCTCCGACAGCTTTTCCAAGTATTACAATATCCGGTTCCAATCCGTAATTCTGATAACCAAAGTATTCGCCTGTTCTGCAAAGGCCCGCCTGAATCTCGTCGGCGACCACCAGAAAGCCCTTTTCCTTCCTGAGTACCTCAATCGTTTCGATCAGTTCGGAAGGATACAAGTACACTCCGCTGTTTCCCTGAATCGATTCTACAAAAACGGCGGCGATTTCATTTTCCTTGACCGATTCAGCAAATGCCTCCGCTTTTTTGGGAAGAAAGAGGACGTCGGGAAGAAGCGGTTCGAAAGGCCTTCGCAGTATTTCACTATGTGTCAAAGAGAGAGCACCGATGGTTCGCCCATGAAAGTTGCCTTCAAAGGAAATCAGTTTCCCCTTTTTCAACTTCCTAACGGCTTTGATCGCAGCTTCTGTGGCCTCGGTGCCGGAGTTTGAAAAATACACCTCGCCGCTGGAATTAACAAATTTCAGGAGACTTTCGCTAAGCCTTTCGGCATCATCGTCGAGAAAGTAGTTTGATGTGTGAGAGTACCTTGCCATCTTCCTAGAGACTGCTTCAATCGTTGCTTCATCCGTATGACCGAAAGCAAGTACTCCTATTCCTGAAAATGTGTCGATGAATTCACCCTTGTCAGTATTTATTCTTATTCCGTGTGCACTCCTTATCTCGAGAGGAAATGGTGAGTATACTTTTGAAAGCATTGTACTCAGCTCACAATTCGAACTCGTCAAGCAGCGCCTTCAAGGCTGTGCTTGCCTGTAATTTCGGTACGAGAACGGAGATCTTTATTTCAGACGTAGTAGTCCCGATTATTCTGACTCCAGCCTTCTGGAGTGCAAGGAAGAAACGGGCGGCTACCCCTGCGCTCGATTTCATGCCAACGCCAACCGTTGATATCTTCGCAACATCCTCATCTATTGCGAGTTCCCAGTTGTCGATATCCACAAGAACGTTTTCTATAGTCCTCTTTATCGCCGCCGGACTGGCCGAGAGAACAGTAAATGCAAGGTGTATATGTTCGTTGTCATTCACAATAGATATCATGTCAACGTTGAAATTCGAACCTGCAACGGCCTGAAAGATCTTGCTGACAACATCCGTATTTCCGGGCAATTTGTTTATAGTTATCTTCAGCTGGTTTGTGTCTATCGTAGCACCCGTTACGACAGGCTGTTCCAGCCATTCGGGAAGCCTGCTCACTACTCTGGTCCCTCCTTCTTCGTTGAATGACGACAGGCAAAGGATCTCAACGTTGTACTTCTTTGCTATCTCCACCGATCT
>NZ_DJGL01000057.1:3005-9709 GCF_002432735.1 Mesotoga sp. UBA5847
AATTGGAGCTTTCTCGCATCTTTGTGAACCTTGGGATCGCAGGTGTAGACTCCGGCGACATCGCTGAATATCTCACATGAGACCCCAGCCTTTGCAGCAATCGCGACAGCAGAAGTATCCGATCCTCCCCGCCCGAGGGTAGTAAGATTCCCATCGCGATCGACACCTTGAAAACCTGTAACGACTATCACATCATAGTTCTCAAGTTCTGCATACATCTTTTCGAGGTTAAGATCTGCGATTCTTGCGTTGCTGAAATCTCCAACGGTGCTTATATCAAGCTGCATTGCGTTGTGCGAGATCGAACGGACACCCATACTAAGAAGAGCTATAGAAAGAAGCGCCGCCGAAACCTGTTCTCCTGTCGCAAGAAGCATTGCAAGCTCCCTCTCATCAGGGACAGGAGTCAGGCTTTCGGCTATGGAAATCAGATCATTGGTTGTCTTTCCCATAGCCGAAACAACAACGATCATCTTTTCGCCGTCATCTACTCGTTTCTTTATTCTTGT
Source organism: Mesotoga sp. UBA5847 (assembly GCF_002432735.1). Classification (NCBI taxonomy): domain Bacteria; kingdom Thermotogati; phylum Thermotogota; class Thermotogae; order Kosmotogales; family Kosmotogaceae; genus Mesotoga; species Mesotoga sp. UBA5847. The sequence goes on from NZ_DJGL01000057.1 coordinate 3,515, forward strand.
TGCAACGTTCATTATTCTCTCTGCATTGGCGACAGAAGAGCCTCCATACTTCTGGACAATCATCTAGCTCTCCCGAATCTCGCGCAGCTCTTTGACGAGGCTCGTTTTACTCGCAGTTTTCTCGTCGAACTGCTTTATCACCCGCGCCGGCATCCCGGCCGCAACCGAACGCGGGGGTACATCTTTCGTCACAACCGCTCCCGCTGCAATCACCGAGTGCTCTCCTATCCTTATGCCTTCGAGAACGACCGCATTTGCTCCGACCAGTACGTTATCTTCTATGATTACAGGCGTAGCGCTTGGTGGCTCGACAACTCCGGCAATTACGGCACCGGCTCCTATATGACAGTTGGCACCGATTATCGCACGACCTCCGACAACTACGTTCATGTCTATCATTGTTTCACGGCCGATGACAGCTCCAATGTTAATTACGGCTCCCATCATTATCACTGCGTTGTCTCCGATCTCGACCGTTTCTCGGATTATTGCACCTGGTTCTATCCTTGCACGATAATTTTCGAGTTCAGCCAGTGGAAGAGCGGAGTTTCTTGCCCTCACCTCGAGATAGTGAGAGGTTATCTTTTCGGAGTTCGTTTCAAGTATTTCTCTTATCTCTTTCAGGTCGCCAAAGATTATGCCAAAATCCCTTCCTCCAATGAACGAGGTGTTTCCAGATCTGAAACCTTCGAGATCACCGCAAAGATAGCAAACGGAAGGCGTCTTCTTCTTGGAGTCTCTTATCATTTTTATTATCGTTTCTGCATCCATCTGACAACCTCCTCATAGGAGTAGAAACCGTTTTCCCTCTCAGCGCAGAACATTGCGGCCTTCAGTGCACCTATCGCGAAGACTTTGCGAGAGATGACCCTGTGGCTTATCTCTATAACCTCTCCCTCGTTGGCAAAAAACACTCTGTGGTCTCCGGGGATGCCTCCCGTCCGTACAGAATGGATAGGCAGATCCCTCCCTACGGATTCCTTAAGCATGATAGCGGTGCCGGAAGGAGCGTCTTTCTTCGCGCTGTGATGGACTTCAATTATCTCTGCTTCGAATTCCTCCAGCAGAGATGAATACTCTTTCAAGATCATTCTCAGTAGGTTTATACCGGTGGAGAAATTGAAACTCTGAACTACCGGGACCTTTTCTGCGAGCCTTCTAAGATCGGCAATGTCTGACTGGTTTAGAGCAGTCGTTCCTGTAACGATTCCGGCACCGAATTGATAAGCCATCTCAATTGCGGTCTTCAAAGCTTCGCGATTCGAAAAATCTATTATGATTTCGGGTTCCCCGTGCCTGAATATACCAGTGTCACTAACCTCAAGAACGAGGTCATGTCCTTTGAAAGTTTCAATGATCTCCTTTCCCATTCTTCCAGAAGAGCCGATTAGTCCATATCTCACAGCACACCACTCTCTTTCATGGCACGTTCCACAACCTTTCGATTCGTGTCGGACAACTCAGTGAGAGGAAGGCGAAGTTCGTTTGCGCAATAACCCATTAGGCTTAGCGCGTATTTGACGGGTATGGGGTTCGACTCCACAAACAATGCCTTCATGATCGGAAGTAGCTCGAGATGTAAGTCTCTGGCAGTCTTTAGGTCTTCAAGCAGAATGGAACGAATCATCGTTGAAGTCTTCCAGGGCGCGATGTTGGAGATTACCGATATTACACCGTCTCCACCGCTGCAACAGAGGTGAAAGGCCTGATCGTCATTTCCCGACAAAACTTTGAACGTGGACTCCCTTTCCTTGAGACTTGAGATAAGATAATCCACCTGATACTGATCTCCGCTTGCTTCCTTTACTCCAACTATATTAGCGAACTCGAGGCACCTCAAGATAGTATCTGGAAGCATGTTGGCTCCGGTTCTTCCGGGAACGTTGTAGATGATTATCGGCCCCTGCACGCGCGTGGCGATCTCTCCGTAATGCCTGTAAAGACCTTCCTGAGTGGGCTTGTTGTAGTAGGGAACAACAACGAGCACACCATCGGCACCATCGTCGAACGCCTTCATCGACATTTCGATACTCTTCTTAGTCGAATTCGTTCCGGTTCCTACGATAACAGGTATAAGCCCATTCGCTTCCTGCACCGCTATCTTTATCAGCTGAGAGCGTTCGGAATCACCTATCGTCGGAGATTCACCAGTTGTGCCAAGTACTACAAGCGCATCTACCTCGTTTTCCATTTGGAATTGAAGAAATCTTCTGAAGGCCTCGTAATCTACGTTACCGTTCTTAAAGGGCGTTATAACTGCAGTTCCAGTTCCTCTGAACATTTCTCTACACCTCCTCCCAGATATGCGGCACCGTCTCTGAAGGTTACAGTGAGAAGTCCTCCGTTGGCCTGCAAAGCGACCTTGTTATGGCCTGTCTTTCTCGAGTATACCCACGCAACTGAAGTAGCCCCGCTTCCGCAGGCACCCGTCTCTCTTTCGACACCTCGTTCAAAAGTGCGAACTCTTAGATTTCCGGCCTCGATAACGCTATATATGTTGACATTTGCATCATACAGATGTCTGAGTGGAAGAAGAGCACCCCAATCAATGGCTTCTGTGCTGCCTTCCATTACGAGATGAGGAACGCCCACAACTAATATCTCCCCGCGATACTTCTCCTCTTCAAAGGAACCAAGAAAGCGGGGTGGGGGCATCTTCACTGAGACCACGTTTTCCACCAGCCCTGAAATGACCCCTGCATGTGACGAGAATTCAACTGACCCAGAGTTTTCTTTCTCGTGAATGAAATGAACATAGGTTCTTGCTCCATTTCCACAAAAGGCGGCTCTAAGACCGTCACGGTTGAAGTAATCCATGAAGCCGCTTTCCACGAAGATCGCACCATCGCTCTCACCAACATACTTGAGAACGAGCAGACGCTTTTCCTCTTCACTTAAACTTATGTTTCTCGAATCGACTACGAGAAAGTTGTTTCCTGTTGCCGAGTAATATGCCCCTTTCATGTCAAGCGCCTCCTATGTGGGTTTTCAGAATCCTAATGGCATTCGTAGCGGCTCCTACCCGGATGTTGTCCGCCACGTTCCAGAGTAGGAAACGATTGCTGTCGAAGCTTCTGAGTCTCGAAACATGGACGAGATCGGAGCCCGCTATTTCGAGTGGAGTGATATGCTCCTCGGAGTAAACTACATGATCAGAACACTCGATAGTCTCGCGGAGTTCTGTAAGTGAAAATGATCTGACAGTCTCGCAGAAAACTGATTCAGAATGGCCATGAATAACTGGTACCCTCACCGTTGTAGGCCAAACGGAAATCGAATCGTCTCCGAAGATCTTTCTCGTTTCATTAACCATCTTCATCTCTTCTGAAGAAAACCGGGAATCGAGCAGATCGCCGATCACCGGCACAACATTTCTGTGTATCTGTCTCACAAACACAGAAGGAGTGACGTCTCCTCGTTCCTGATCCTCCAACTCTGCGATTCCCTTATTCCCCGCCCCCGAAACCGCCTGATATGTGGATACAACAATAGTCCTAATTCCGTAGTTCTTATAAACCCCGCTTAGCGAAATAACCATCTGAATGGTTGAGCAGTTTGGATTGGCGATGATTCCCCTGTAACCTTCGATAAGATGCCCATTGATCTCGGGTACAACAAGCGGAATCTCTTGATTTGCCCTGAAGGCCGAAGAATTGTCTATTACGACTGTTCCCTTTCTTGAGGCAATGGGAGCGAAGCTTTTCGAAACGGATGCCCCAGCCGAAAACAGAGCGTAATCATATCCTTTGTCAAATGAATCTTCGCGAAGCTCTTTGACCTCAAGTCTCGCACCTGCAAAATCTAGATTCTTTCCGGCGCTGCGTCTGGAAGCGAAGAGGTCGATCATTGCCGAAGCCAATCCCTCCTCCTCAAGTTTCTTCAACATCATTCGGCCCACTTCCCCGGTAGCGCCTACTATAGCGAGTCGCACTTAACCACCCCCTGAAAAAGAAAAAGTGCTCCCGAAGAAAACGGGAACACTTCAATGGTTTGAAATAATGTCTTATTCCAAACCCACCGGCTCTCCACGCAATCTTCGTGACAGTCATACAGGTCTTTCCTGTATGCCCAGAAGTCGGTCGCTGGGGCTTCCGCCTTCTTCGGCACCCTCGCCTTTCGATCCGTTCCAATCCCCTGATGAACGTCTACTGATCTTGGGTGCTCCTCCGTTGGGTAACTTCCGATTGATTATATCACGGTGTTCTCGACACCAACTCGCCCTTTGAAAACATAAGGTTAACTGATCATCTCAATTGAACTTCGCTACTGAACCTCATCCGGCACCAGCTGACTGTAGCCGAGGAGCGCTGACGATATTCGGGCTGCTAGAAGCCTCCGGTTCCGCCTCCACCGCCTCCACCGCCAGAGCCACCGCCGCTGAATCCACCGCCTCCGCCGGAACCACTGCTTGAAGCAGAAGAGGCGGCCCTTGTTACTCCTGTGAAAGAGCTCACGGCATATGCTGTAACGGGATAGTACATGTATGGATGTCTGCTCTGTTCTCTCCAGACATCCTCAGGCACGATCTTGTTCAGATTCTTCCTTACGGTATCCGCTATGCCGAGTGCGGTTGCGTACACCAGATACTCCTCCCAGAGGATTATTGACTCGGGTGGTTTCTCATTCAGGAGGGAGTAGTCTTCTAAATACTTCTTCAGACCAAGCCATCTGAGATAGAAGAGCCTTCCCTCTTTTGTCCATCTTCCGAAAACGTCTTTCGGCAGGAATATGATGACCCAGCTAACCGTCCAGATCACTCCGTAGAATGCGAGCGAAAAGAGACGCATGGGGGCAAGGTCAGGTTTTGAATAGAAAACAAGAAGGAGCACACATACAACGAGCATCAGAAATGAGTATCCGTTTACTATTGACTTGCCCTTCAAATCTATAAGATGCATTTTACGTACCGTATCGTTGACCTTGCTCTTGTATTTCGAGAATTCGCTTGTGAAAACACGCGCCTTGGACTGCTTCTTCGTCACTTCTTTTTTAACATCGTTGAAGTTAAAAACATCACCCTTGTCGTATTTATCAATGAATTTCAGGAAGGCCGCTTCGGTCGGTCTTAGTTTTGTGTCGTCTCGACTCTTTATTACAATTCCCTCTACCTTGTCTCCCTTCTGAAAATCGATGTATTCCTTTCTGTACAGCTCCATAATTGTAGAGCCAATTCCGTCGTCGTCGACAAACCCGGCTAAGTTCTTGACGGCAGCGTTGATTACGTCTGGAGCATCGCCCGTCGGAAGCTCTCTCTCATACTCGGCGAAGTAGCCGATATCTATTTCCTTCCCATGCTTTCTATGAGTCCTAATAAGGACGAACGGAGTGAGCAAGCCGATTGCAATCGGGATTATCCACTTTCCAAAGAGGACAACTAGACTAACTTCCCTTTCTGCTTCATCGATGAATTTCCTATCAAATGCTCCACCAAGAGCTATATTCCTCATATTCATTGCGTTTGCTTGTTCCTTTGAAATGACTGCCCTAAACTCGACATACGTCATTGGTGGTATATTCGTTGCTTTCAGCTCGAAAGTATTTCCACTACGATTGACTTCGACAGGCGGATGCGTGAAGAAGTCAAGAATATCTAGATTCTGAGGAAACACAATCTTCGCGGTAATCTCTCCTACCCAGCTTGCTGTATCTTCACCCCATACCTTTCTGAAAATCTGGGCAATGTCAGTGCCTATCTCCACGGCTCTTCGAATAGTGTATTTGTAAGTGACGCTTACTCTCTCTTCTCCCTTGACTGGGGTAACGCTCGAAGAATTGTAAGGAACGAACCATACCCTAACTGATCGTGACGACTCGCTGCCCATAGGCTCAATATACTTGATCTCTTTGCCAACAGCTGTTACCTCGATTGAGCTATACAGACTTCCGGCTCTGTCTGCAGGAAGCTCCCTATACACTCCTCTATAAGCTTTGTTGAACACGTAGTCTATGGTCTCCGTTACCGTAAGCAGGCCGTTCTGATCAATCTCCATCAAGACATTTACTTTCTCTACCGACGTTATTGCTGAGAAAGACTCTCCAATTCCATCGCTGAAGATGAACACTGCTACTCCCCAGGTAATCAGTCCCAGAACAATTCCAGCAATGACTCTGACGACTATCTTCTTCACTTACTGCCACCTCCCCCTTATTGCATTTTACACTATCGTACCTAGAAAAAATGGAATGAGCCAGTCT
>NZ_DJGL01000037.1:0-252 GCF_002432735.1 Mesotoga sp. UBA5847
TCATCTCGTGCTCTCGATGCTCTTCTCTGAAACAGACACCCTCCGCCACTTCGTGACTCTCCTCTCGGTTCGGAGATCAAAGGTTCAATTGCAATTACAAAAGAAAAAAGACGCTCTGAAAGCGTCTTCAATAACAATTCTACCACGAGAAATTGTTAAAGTCAACCGGTCTTGCTGTTGACGGCAGGTTAAGGAATCTCACCCGGGAATCTGCAATCCCTTTGGTTTTGTCGATCGGAATCTATTATTCAC
>NZ_DJGL01000037.1:335-6423 GCF_002432735.1 Mesotoga sp. UBA5847
CCGAATCCCATCCTGAAGTAGCCGCCTTCGTAATCATACATCGATCCGGGAAGAAGCAGAACTCCGGAATTATCAAGGAGCTCGGAGCAGAAGCGATCAACGTCTCCTCCAAGAAACCTTACAAAGGCAATTGGCCCGGCCTTCGGTCTCGAAACTCTGAATACCGATGAGTGCTTCTCGAAGAAGAGGGCGGCTCGATCCCAGTTCTCAGCAACTATCGCTCTGTTCCTTTTCAGGATCTTATCTCCTACACACAGGGCCTTCCAGGCAAGATACTCCGAAGGAGCGCTGTTGCAGATCGTAGTGTAGTGTTTGAATCCAGTCATTGATTCCAGGACGCTTTTAATGTGAGATACAACCCAGCCTATTCTCAAGCCGGCCAATCCGTATGATTTCGACATTACACCCAGCGCAAGAGAGTTGCCGGAAATGTCCGCAAAGGACTTCTGCTTTTCTATAGATTGATCAAGCTCAAGCCCTCTGTAGACCTCGTCGGAAAAAACGAAAATCCCCCTTTCTTCGGTGAAGGAAGCGATCTTCATCAGATCTCCGTTCGAAATAAGGTATCCGGTCGGGTTATTAGGATTGTTTATCACTACTAATTTAGTCTCCGGGCGAACAAGATCCTTCAGTTCATCTACATCAAAGCTCCATTCTTCCCCACTTCTTCTCAGTTCCCAGCGGGTCACTTCACATCCGATTGCATTCGCAACTTCGTACAGGGACTGATAAACCGGAAACTGGCAGATCACATGGTCGCCTTTCTGAAGAAAAACGTTCATGAAGTTGAAGATCGCCTCTTCCGCGCCTGAGTGAACTATAACCTCTTCCATTTCGACGGTCGAGTAAAGCCCTGCAATTTGCGCCCTCAAATCGCGATTGCCGGGAACTTCTGTGTAACCGAGCCACGTATCCATGAACTTCGAGGGGGGTTCGCCGTCCATTTCCAGCAACTCGCCGATCGTCATGGCTTCACAGTCCGACTGGGCAAGAAGGTAGGGTGCGTCGAACTCGTGCTTTTCAAAGTAAACTTCCAGTTTGAAATCATTTAGCTTCATTTTCTTCCTCCGGCTGTCAGTGATACTCGATCTTACCAGACTACTTTCAAACTCGAGCCTGTGACTGGATGCAGACAACGAATCGCCCGGCTTCCAGGCCGTGTCTCATGCTATTTGGAATAGGACTCACTGGGAAATTCGATCATGAATCTATTGATGCCCTCTTCATGTTCGTAATCGAGCCTAAGATTGTGCGCACGCAAAATTGACAAGACCACTCTCAGCCCGAGACCATATCCCTGAGCCTGCACTTCCTTCACGGATTCATCAAGGCTCATGAAATCGACGGCTTTGCCTTTGTTGGAAACAGATAGCAGAGAGAATTCCTCTTCACGGGTAAGTTTGATCTTTACAGAATCGTCCGTAGAATACTTGCAGGCATTGTCGAGAAGATTCATTACCACGTGCTCGATCATGTATCCGGAGGCACTGATCACTATATCTGGGATGATCTCTATTTCAATCTCTTTGTCGGGATGAAGGATCATGATCTTCTCGGTAGTCTCCAGTACAAGTCGGGAGAGATCTACCTCTCTCTGCTCAATTGGTACGGTGATCTCTGTGCGAGACAGAAGCAGATACTCTTCAGAAAGTCTTATGAGCTTTTCCACTTCCTCAAGAGTTTCTCTCAAGGCTTCGCGCATACTCTCTTTTGAGGAACTGCCGGTCAAAGAGAGCTGAAGATTCGATTTCATTACCGCGAGGGGTGTTCTCAATTCGTGAGCGATTCTTGAAGAGAACTGCTTCGCGTCGTTTATTAACTGCTCGATCCTACTCAGCGCCTTATTGATTTCACTTTCAAGCTTTGAAACTTCGTCTCCACTCTTTCTTAGGGAAATTCTGGCATCCTTCAGCCCCGTTCTGCTGATTAGCTCCATTTGATTGCCGGCCTCTTCAAAAGGTCTTATCAGTTTTCTCGTGAATATTGTTCCAATGAGGCTTACGGCTAACAAGATGGATAACGAGGAAAAGACCACAACTGCAAGAACAAACTTCAGGTACTCCTCAGACTTTCCGAGATTGTAGAAAGTCACAAATCTCTCTTCGGTTCCTTCGATAAGCTCGACAGTCGCTCTATATCGATGGTCTCCTTTTGTGCCGATTCCTTCAGCTCTTTTGAACAGTTCCGGTTCAGCCCGAAAACTCGCTACTGGTTCATCTTCTATGTATATGGCGAATCCAAAGTCCTCATTTCCCGCAAGGCTGAGAAGTCTGTTTTCTTGACCTGCAAACTTGTACGTGTTGACTATATCGTTATGAAATGACAGGAGCAGATTATCGATCCTGCGAAATTCCAGATTTCTCAGGACAAAAAAAACAGTCAGTCCCAGTGAAATCACCACTGTGCCGTAAGTTACAAGGTAAAGAAGTGAGATCTTTCCCCTAACCGTCATCTGCAAAACTCCTGAATCTGTACCCCTTTCCCGGAACCGTTTCGATCACGTCATACATCCCAGCCGACTCAAGTTTCCTTCTAATGTAGTTAATATAAACATCAACAATATTGCTGCGCGGTTCAAAGCCTGTTTCCCAGATCTTGTCGGTTATCTCTTCTCTGGAGAAGACAGTTCCCGGGTTTCGGAAGAGCAGTGCGAAGATTGAAACCTCTCTCGAGGTCAAGTCCAGTCTTCCCCCGGAGCAGGTGAAGACTTGCTTTCTCGAATCGTAACGGAGAGGACCGCTTTGTACTATCGACTCTATCTTCAGCTGATTCCGTCTTACAAGAGCCCTCACTCTTGCCTCTAACTCACGCAGATCGAACGGTTTGGGAACGTAATCGTCGGCTCCGATCTCAAGGCCTTCAATTCTGCTGTCGACTTCGCCCAGTGCTGTAATTATTATTATGGGGACATCGGACTTCATCTCTTCTCTCAGAAAGCGACAGAATTCATAACCGTTCATGCCGGGCAGGAGAACATCGAGGACAATACAATCATAGCTGCGCTCAAGGGCAAGATCCAGTCCTTCTTCTGCATTCTGAGAGGCATCCACAAGAAATCCGGAACGCTCAAAAAAAGAGACGACATTATCGAGCAGTCTTTTCTCATCTTCAACTATCAAGAGTTTCATCGAGCATCAATTCTTTCCGTTTTCTTTGCCGGGAGGAGTGTCTGGCTGACCGGGATCGTCGGGCTTGCCAGGATCATCGGGTTTGCCCGGATCGTCGGGCTTACCTGGATCATCGGGTTTGCCCGGATCGCCGGGCTTACCTGGATCATCGGGCTTGCCAGGCTTTTCCGAAGGAGTCAAATCCTCTTTCTTGCCCAGGGACTTCCGCAGTCTCTCGCTTGCCTCTTCAAGCGCCTTCTCATTTGCCGTTACGCTCAGCGTAGAAGCAAAACTGCTTGCCAACCTGTAGGACATCGTCTCAGTTATTACATGCCAGAAGTGACCGTTCTCTTCCTGTACCAGAAAGATACCGCGAACCTCCTCCCTTGACTGCAGAGAAACAAGAGAGAAGGCGTCAATTATCTTTACTTCTGATAAAATGCCGGTCTCGCTAGCTTCCGTTATTTCGGAAATCTCACCGTCTGAAGAGAGCGTGACTACTCTGGAGTCGGTCACAACCCTTATCAACCCTTCGGGAAGAACAAAGATAGCGAGAATCTCACCAGCAGCTATCCGCTGCACCTTCTGAATTAAGGTGATGCTGAGTGATAGCTCAAAGTCCCCGCCCCCAACCAGGTAACCAAGCAAAGACTGCTCGCTTTCAAGCACAGTACCAACCGAAAGTGCGGCTGAAAACACCAAAGCAACAGCGTAGGCGAGACAGATGACTCTTTTCATATGAGTTCCACCTTCACTTCCGCAAACCATCGACAGTGTTGAACGGATGAATCCCCTAGCGCTTTCCGGTTATTCAACCCAAACTCATTGAGGACAGAACGAGACTTAACTGTATGATGCACCTATTTCTCAACCAAGACAATTGTACCAAGATCGACGTCTTTATCTACAACGGTAACTGAAAGGGACTGGTATCTGGATTCGCTTTCATCGACCGAGAAACCTTCATCCATGTAATTGTCGAAGAACTCCAGCCTATATTCTCCGGGACCAACCTTGCAGAATCTGAACTCGCCTTCCTCCCAAATCGGATTGTCGATATGGGTAAACGTCGTGAGAGCCTCGCCATCAACTTCTGGGAACAGCGCTGCAAGGAGAGGCAACTGATCCGCAGAGGCAACTCCCGTTACATCGAAAAGGCTTCCGTGGCGCACATGGATTACGGGCGTCATGTGGACCTTGTCTTCGTGGCTCTTCTTCTCGCCTGAGATCTCGGCCTCACTGACGATGTCCTCCCACCGGCCGTTGATTTTCAGGGATTTCGACAAGTCAAAGTCCAGAACAACATTAGTCACAGAACCCTCGTCAATCTCGAGTCCCAAATTGTTGATCTTCAATGATCCAGAGTTGACGGTGACTGGATAGACTATCTCATTGGCCGTCATAGTTGCCGCAGACACTTCTATCCGCAACTGGTTATATACACCGACGACTCCTGTAGTGTCGGGCAGTTTGAAAGTCGCTCCCACAAGAGTAAGAATGTCTACTTCAAATGCCTCGTCGACAATCACAATAGGCTCGTATTCATCGGGAGGAACCTCCTCGGGTCCATAGAGCTTTATGCTTTCAATCCTTAGGATAAGAGAGTCAATCTCTTCGATAGGAATTACCGCATCGGTAAGGACAACTCTCACCGTTCCCCTGTCAGCCTCTGGCAAAGTAAGATCCACGCACCCAGTGAAGAAAAGCGCGGAGAGCAAGACAATCAAGAATAGTAGCTTTTTCATTTTCTTTAACCTCCCTTCTTCGTTTGGTTGTAAACCAAGTCTATCCCCTATGTAATTAAAGAGAGATTAAACCATCGCACACAGGAGCTGTCCGAATCTGGTCCTGATCAGAAGCTTTTACTTTGCCAGCGTTGTTCCAGTCGACAACGGGTGGCTATATTTGATATTGGTCAAATGCCACGCCCTGTCGGTACGGGTCGGTGGGGAAGAGATAAGTTGAGGATAGGAATAGCTGGAGCACTCTTATATTATTACGGGCCGTACTGGGTCCATCTCTTTGAAGAACTGAGAATAGAGGTAATTACAACGCAGAAGACCGACAAGAAGACGATTGACAGAGGGATCGGAGTCTCTGTTCCAGAGATCTGCGTTCCGATCAAGATATACAACAGTCACGTCCTCAGATTGGTCGATCAGGGCGTTGGTTATGTATTTGTGCCCAGAATGGTTTAAGTTGAGAAGGGCAAGTACTTCTGCCCTAAGTTCATGGGACTACCCACATGATTGAACATGGAATCCCGTCCGTCAGGTCGAAGTTGCTCACACTGGACATTCAAAGCAGTACTGAAGATATCTCTTCACCAAGATTGATTCATCCAATTGCCGGTAAACTTGGAGTCTCCAGTTTGACGAGAATAGAGGCTTTTGTCGATCTTATTAGAAACTCTAAGCGCAAACGCATTGCCGCAAACAAGTGAAGATTTCTGTGGAGATTCTTGCTGGAGTAGATGTCGGTTCGGTGAGTACCAACATAGTGGCGCTTTCCGAAAGCGGAGATATAGTTTTCAAGTATTACGTCAGAACCAACGGTCAACCTATGGACGCCGTTAGGTTTGGTTTCTCAAGGCTGAGGGAAGAACACAACGATCTCACCGTCCTTGGCATTGGAACCACCGGCAGTGGCAGGCAGCTAGCAGCCGTCCTCCTTGGGGCAGATATTGTTAAGAACGAGATTACCGCTCACGGAGTGGCCGCATTAAGAGAAGTCAAAGAAGTGACGACGATCTTTGAGATAGGAGGCCAGGATTCGAAAATAATACCGATAAGAGAAGGTATGGTAACCGACTTTGCCATGAACACTGTATGTGCGGCAGGAACCGGTTCCTTCCTTGATCATCAGTCAGAAAGGCTCGGAGTCCCCATAGAGAGGTTTGGCGATCTCGCCCTTCAGGCTACGACAGAAGTTAGGATAGCAGGGCGATGCACAGTATTTGCAGAGTCCGATATGATAGCGAA
>NZ_DJGL01000037.1:6483-94609 GCF_002432735.1 Mesotoga sp. UBA5847
TTGCAGCCAACAAGGGAATAAAGAAGGCATTTGAAGAGGCAGTCGGACATGAAGTAATTGTGCCGAGTAACTACGAAGTCATGGGAGCCATTGGCGGCGTGATTCTTGCGCGCGAGGAGATCGAGAGAAAGCCTGAAGAGACGTCCTTCAAGGGCTTCGACTACTTGAATCTCGACTTCCGCCCTTCAAGTTTCACCTGCAACGGTTGTTCGAACAGCCGCGAAGTAATCAACGCGAAAGCCGACGGAAAAATAGTAGCAGTTTGGGGCGACCGGTGCGGCAAATGGCAAGAGCAGCTGAGAAGAAAGAAAAGAGCCTCTACCACTTGAGAGGCTCCTTGTCGTTCCTTCTGAAATCTTCATAAATGAGCTATTCAGTTGAATTAGATCTCTCAATTATCTGTGCCGATCACAATTCTCGCAAAATGCTTTCCAATTGATTTTGCAGAAGAGACAGGCCCTAGTTTATGACCTTATCGCCGCTGCCATGTTCAGACCCAGTTCAACACACTTGTCGAGATCCTCTTGCGTTGGACAGCTTTTTGCTTCTATCACGGGTCCCACTTGATCGCACTTTGATCTCGAAGCGAACTGCTGAAGCTCTTTCAGGGCTCCACCGCTCCAGGTATAGGAACCGAAAACACCTATCTTGTGATTCTTCATCATCCTGTTTTCTATCGCACTTACTAACTGCTTCATCGGCGGGAACAGCTCCATGTTGTAAGTGCAACTTCCCATTACCAGCCCTCTGAACCTCCAGATATCTCTGATAATGAAAGATATGTGCGTCGTCGATATGTTGTGAACCCTGACTTTCTCGACTCCCCCCTCGACAAGACCCGAGGCCACCGCCTCCATCATTTTCTGGGTGTTCCCGTACATTGAACCGTACACCAGAACGACCCCTTCCTCTGTCTCCTGTCTGCTCCAGCGATCGTAAAGATCGAGAATCCTTGAAGGGTTCTTTCTCCAAACCGGCCCGTGAGTAGCGCAGATGATCTTTATATCTACACGCGATAGTCTCTCAAACGCCTTTTGAACCATAGAGCTGTATCTGCCGACAATGTTTGAAAAGTATCTGAGAACTTCATCCTCAAAGAAATCTACATCAACTTCGTCGTCGAAAATCCCTCCGTTAAGTGTGCCGAAACCTCCAAAGGCATCTCCTGAAAACAGCACGCCCGTGGTCTTTTCAAGTGTCATCATTGTTTCTGGCCAGTGAACCATTGGTGTCATGTAGAACCGCAGAGTTTTTGAACCAATTTCTAGCTCCTCACCATCCTTGACTGCGATCAAATTATCTGTGACATCATAGAATGCATGGAGCATTTCTATCGTCTTTTCATTTCCGATCACCTTTAGGTCAGGAAAGGCCTCTCTCAAAACCTTAATCGAACCGGAGTGATCTGGCTCCATATGATTGACGACAAGATAATCGACTTTCTTCCCCTCAGGTAGCAGAGACTTGATCTTATCGAGAAAAGCAGAGAAGAATGCACCCTTCACTGTATCTATAAGGACGACCTTATCATCTATCAAGATATATGAGTTGTAGGACACTCCTCTTGGAAGCGGCCATAGCGCCTCGAAAAGATGAGTCTCAAAGTCATTCACTCCTATCCAGTGTATCCCTTCAGCAATTCTTACAGTATCACTCACTCAAAAAGCCTCCCTTCAGATTCATTATATCAACACGGTTTTATCATGTTTTCTCGAAAAACAGATTATACGCCCTTTCTCAAGAAGCTCTCAAATAACGCTTTCCGGTGAAGTAAAGAAGCAATACTCCACTGAAGGATAGCACGACATTAGTTGTGACAAAGTACGCTGTAGAGACCAACTCTATTCCAAGGGAATGCCTCATAAGTTCTGCCACATACTTTACAGGAAGAAACGCGGACACTATTCTCAGATAATCGGGCAAAAAGGAGAGAGGGAAATATATGCCAGCCAGAAAGACCATTATAACCATAAGAATACTTGCAGCAGTTTCTGCCGTCTCCGGATTTCTGAAAATAAGCGTCAGAAAGAGTCCAAGTGCCATCATCCCCAAAGTGGAGGAGATTATTGAGATAAGGAATAGCAACCAATCTGTCTGGAAGGTAGTCCTGAACAGCAACCTGCTCACAATCATGATTAGGAGTATCGATACAAGGCTAACCAGGAATCTAGTCAGAGTGCTTCCAAGAATGAAAGTCATGGGTTTGAGCGGAGTGATCTTGAATCTATCTAGAACTCCCCTCTTTCTGTACCTTCCGAAGACGCTTATCACTGAAAACATCCCGGCCGAAAGGAGAGAGATCGCTACGACGCCAGACATCGTATAATCGGCATCGGTTGCGCGAACTCTTCCAGCTGTCTCGGGGATGTTCTCAACAACAATCAGAGACTTCACATTGTTGATTTTCTTCTCAATGGCCGCCGAGATACTTGCCCTGGCCATTTCTATTGTACTCAGCTGACCAACATCACCCTCACGGTACAGATAGGAGATTTTCTCACCATCGAATGTAACTCCAAGCAAGATATCTCCGCTTTTTATCTTTTCTTCCAGGCTCGTCTCATCGTCAAAGAGGCTTAGACTCCAAGCCCCCGTGTCCTCAATTACCGGAGAAATATCGTAACTTCCGGTCTGATAAAGGCCTACGGAAGGTTTTTGATAATCACTTGAGCCGCCGAAAAAGAAACCGAAGAGCAGCAGGAATATCATCGGGAAGAACAACGTGAAAAAGACTTCGAGCTTGTTTCTGAACGCTTCCTTTGCAAAGGCGATGAAGACAGCTTTCAACTTGTTTCTACTCATAGCCCATCACCTTCTTGAAATTCGCGGCAAAAACGAGCAGTGAGAATGTAGTCCAGATTAGAGGTACCACTATCAGCCAGCCCACCGAAAGCGGCGCGAATTGGTAACCCATTACCCTTCTACTGAGCTCGACAAGATAGGTGGTCGGTAATGCATAGACCAACCAACGGATCCCCCATGGGAGATCAAATACGGGGAAGTAAAGGCCCCCGAGAAACATCATTATCTGGTACAGAGTCTGCCCGAGAACGGAAACTGTTGAGAGCTTTTTCGAGAAGGAAGCTATCATTAGACCAAAAGATATCGTAACAATCATTGAAAAGAGCAGAGTCAGGATAAACCTGATATCGAAGATTGAACCGCCCACCCTGTAGACAAAAGTGGCCACAAGGTACAGAAGCACCAGCGAGATAAGCATAGTTATTATCAATTTGACGAAGTGGCCAGCAAAGTATTCAAGAGATCTCAAAGGCGTAGTGTAGAGTTTCTTATTCACCCCGGACTCTCTGTACTGAATTAGACCAATGGGGCTGTTCAAAAGTGCTACCGAAAGAATCATCATCAAAGCAACCCCCGGAAAGATGTACTCTTTGTAGTCAAAGGGCTCTTTTTCAATTGCGGAGATAACCCTTGTCTCCGTCACAATGTCTAGGAAATCTCCTCCGCCCCGCCGTTCGATCTCGAGATTCACTTCGTTTATTACTTCCTCCATAATGCTCGAAGCGATCGAGGACGATTCCTTGCCGCTGATATAGTGAACTCGAAGGGGCACCTCGCCCATCTTCAGCGCCAACGCGCTTGTCATCTTTGAGTTGGTTCCGGCGGGAATAACGAGCACGATATCCTGCCTTCCCTCCCTAAGATCATCTAGAGCATCGTCGATTGACTCGTACTCCTTCTTGACAAACGGACCGCTCTCCGAGGAGATCCCTTCAATGACTTCGTCGATAATCTCTCCAAATCCCGCAAGATTCTCCTCCCTCACAATCCCCACTCTGAAACTCACTCCCTGCGTATCGCCCCCGTAAAAGGACCCGAAAACCGACGTCAGTATGAAGTATAGAATCAGGGGAAAGATGAAACTCCAGAACATCACCTGGAACTCTCTGATTTCGCTCTTGAAAAGCCCTGACGTGAAATTCCACAATCTGCTCATAAAATCCACCTCAGTCCCTCAGTTTTCTGCCGGTAAGGGTGATAAAGACGTCCTCCAGATTGGGCTTTCGAATCGTAACATCGTCCAGGAGAAGGCCAAATCTCTTCGATCTCTCGAAAAGCCGACCTAGAATTCTCTCTACATCCCTCGTTGTCACCGAATAATCGCGATTCTCAACATGTTGAAGGCCTTCCATATCCAGAAATTCCCTAGGTACGGGATCCTCTCCCTGAACACTAAAAGTGACGATATTTTCCGCATCGATAGAGTCAATGAGCTCATCCAAAGTCCCTCTAGCGATTATCTTTCCGTAATCCATTATGATTATTCTATCGGCCAGTCGTTCTGCCTCTTCCATGTAGTGAGTCGTAAGGATTACCGTCTTTTCCTTCTTCTTAAGGGCCAATATCGTCTCCCACAACATTCTCCTTGCCTGAGGGTCCAGTCCGGTGGTGGGCTCATCCAGAAACACTACTCTTGGATCATTTACAAGAGCCACTGCAACTGCCAACCTCTGAAGCTGACCTCCCGAGAGATTCTTTGTGTAGGTTTTCGCCTTATCTTCCAGCGAGACCTCTTTGATCAGATCTCTTGATGGAATACTCTTCCGGTAAAGACCTCTGAAAAGGTCAAGAGTCTCTTTGACAGAGAGATATTCAAAAAAACTCGACGACTGGAGCTGAACACCGATCTCCTCCTTCACCCTTTCGCTGGAAGGAGGCAACTTCTCTTCAAAATACTCAATCGTTCCTCCGTCTGGCTTCCTCAGCCCCTCAAGCATCTCCACAGTTGTGGTCTTGCCGGCGCCGTTGGGACCTAGAATGGCAAGTACTTCTCCCTCTCTGAGATCGAATTCTATTCCGTCAACTGCCTTCGTGTCGCCATAATATTTCCGGAGATTCATCACTTCAATTACGGTTTTCGACACTTCTTTCACCACCCTATCGAAACGTCAGTCTTTTCCAATACTATAGATTCTACCAGCTGAAACAGGCGTCAGCTCTATCTCAGTCCTGCTCGTCTATAGCCTTCAACATAGCCTTAGCGGCCCTCAGAGGCCCGTCCATCTCGAATCCCGGTATTCCTAACCTCGTCCTGACCTCGCCAACCGTTACCCCCGCTTCTATCATGGCTTTTAAATAACGATCGGCTATTACCTCATGTTTATCTCGCCTTTGAATTGCTCCAAAAGGATTCGCGAAGTAACTGTAAGTCAGACCCTTCTCGGATGTAGTCCCTTTGGCCATCCTCGCACCGCTCGAAAAGACCTCCGCCGCTTCGGAAGGATCACTGAAAATGCGAAGGTCGTCCTCAGTGTTCTCGTCGAAGTTGTTTGCATAGAGGAAATAATCAATCTTTGTCGGCTTAATGATCTCCGTATAGTTGGAATAGGGGACAATCACCCTGGCATTAATCTCGTTAGGGTTCATGAATATGCTTCGATCCATCGTTGAATAGGCATACCCAGGCTGAAGATCATCAAGACGTACAAAGGCTCCCGTTTCAGTACCGTATGCGACCACGGAACCGGATGAAGTTATGTCGAGAGATCCCATGTCATCGATCAAGATGTTTACCTCGGATACTTCCGAAGAAAGCCTGTTCAAAGCGTCGAGGGTTTCGGACTTACCGGCTCCGCTGTCACCAATCAGCATTACATTGGCCTTTTTTCCGTTTCTCAGTTTTATGTGAGCCAGAGCTCCATGAATCGGAAGCCTGCCTTCATCGATCACAAGCAAGTTGTGAATTGTGAGTATCATTTTTTTCATGTAGCCGAAATAGTCTATCGTGGGATCGTCTCCGACTACTCCCACATAAGTGCCATCGTCTTCTCTGTAAATAACTCCGTTGAAGTCCCCTCTCTCTTCGAAGAAAGAGTTGTCAAATCCCAAAACGTATATGCCATCGGGCTTCTTGTGCTTGACGATATCGAAACTCGCGAGCTCGAATAGATTCCCCAGACCGGCAGCCAGAGCCAGGTACTCTTTGTTTACCACCACGAAGACAAGTTTGGAGCCTACGTGAATGGGAAACAAGAACCAGTCTTTTCTCGAAGAGATATCCAGTCTTCTCAGAACGGGCTTGTCATAGACCTTAAACAATCCCTGTCTTTTGTTTGACCTGGTATAGAAGATTACCGGCGGCTCGAAGACTATACTCCAGACGCATGCCATGTCGTACAGAAAGTCGGCTCCGTCCACCCTAACTCTCTCATCTACTTCAGGGCGATCAACAATGAATCCCACCTGAGCACCACCTGGTTCCTGTCTCAAAATCTTTAGTCTGACATCGGAAACATTTATCAGTATCTGCCTGTACAGGCTGAGTACCAAACCCTTCAGGTCTGTGTTGGTTCTTACAAGAACCATCTGCTTGAAAATTCTATCGAAACGATTCGGGGTGTACTCATCTCTCTTGACTATGAATCTGTGCTTGTTTCTCCACAGAGAAAACAAGCTCTCGACAAACCTTACAAGAAGTTCTTTCTTGTTGCTCATCTTTGGGAAGGAATAATACGGTGAACCGTCAATCTTCTCAATCGGATCGATCGTAAGTGCAAGAAGAAGCTCTATAATCCCCTCGATATCGTACTTTATGGAGGTATCTACTGTATCTGTATTCTTCAGAAACGGCTCGAACAATGAAAGAAGCGAGTTCTTCTTTTCTTCGGAATCTCTTATGAGTTCTGCAAGTATCTCTCTAAAAGTATCGCTGTTGAGTATCTGCGAAGAAGCGTTATAAGCAACTTCCCCATTGATCAAAATGCTCCTCATCTCTCTTAGCCTCCTAAATCTGCCGTTAGTATATTATACTTGCAGGCCAGTTAAATTCATTATGGCTCATTAAGTGGCGGCAAGCTAAGCCGCCATTCCTGAAGAAGGTCTTTCGAACTCTCTTTTGTTGATAGTTCAAAATCGTCTGTGAAGGAAAAAACGTGCCTTCTTCGTCTTTAGTTGCCCATAATCTCTTCCAGACTCCCTTGATCGCCTGTAGGAGGATTGTTGTTAAGAACAACTTGGACGAAAGGGTGCTAGAATTCTGATGAAGCGGCCATGAGCCGCGAGAAAAAGAGGTGTCCAGTATGGCGGACAAGAAGAAAGAAGTCAAGAAACAAGCAAAAAAAGAAGGCAAGAAAGAGACACCAAAGAAGTAGCTTCGCTTAATCCTTCTCCGGGAGCCGGGTCGATGTTGCCCGTCTCCCGTTTTTTTACTACACCGAAATCGATAACTGAAATTCGGCTTTCGTTGTAGAATTCTTATGGGCACAATCTTCGGTCCTCGTCCGAGGAGGTGAGGTGATGGTAAGGAATTTGCTTCTTGTTCTTATAGTGATTTCATCGCTAATTGCTTTTGGGCAAAACGATATTCTTTCGATGCTGCGTGAAACTGAAGAGCTTAGTTATTTGTCAAGAAAAGTCGAGTCCTCAGGGCTTGACGTTCTCCTATCAGGCCCAGGACCTTTCACTCTGTTTGCACCCATTAACGGAGCTTTTGCTAAGCTTCCCCCTGCAACTGGCGAGAAGCTTTCAGCTGATGCCTCTTACTCACAGAGAGTTCTTCTATATCATATTGTTAGCGGCAAAATGACATCTCAAGTTATCGTTCAGAAACCCGAGATCGACACGCTTCTCGGTCAGTCACTTGCGATCGATTCTAGAGGCGGCGTAAGAGTTGACGGTTCAACAATAGTGGTCAAGGACATCCAGGCATCGAACGGCATAATTCATGTGATAGATTCTGTGATATTCCCCCGTGAAGAGCCCGACATCGCCCAGGTAATGAGGAATACAGGAATACTGGACGTGGCAGTGTCTGCTTTTGAAGAGACGGCCGTTGTGGATGCTTTGCAAGGTGAGGGTCCGATAACCATCTTCGTGCCGAGCGATGTTGCCTTCGCCAGAATTCCATGTGAAACAATGGAAGCTCTAATGAGTGACCCGGAATGGCTAAGTGAGGTGCTTCTTTATCACATATCAAAAGGTCTCTTCACAACTGGTGATTTGATCCTTGAAAACGAAGTGAGATCGCTACAAGGGGAGATAATTGAGGTGAAAGTAACTGAATCCGGGTTGGGCATTCAAGACACCCTGATAATCGTGGGCGACATAGAAGCAAGAAACGGAATCATACATATAATCGATCATGTGATGTTCCCCCAGAGTTCTCGGAGAACCCTGCCATCAATCAAGGAGGCTCTTGAAGAAAAGGGATTCGATCTCATGCGGACACTTCTCGAAAATCTGGATCTCGATGATCAATCAAACGAGGAACATCGGATCACCGTCTTTGCTGTACCAAATGAGGCACTCATCAATCTTAAAGAGGATCTTAAGCTGGGTTCCAGCTACCGAGAATCCCTGGGGAAACTGCTAGCCTATCACATCATTCCAAACGAATATCTGCACTCTGAACTGAGGATCGCTCAGACAATATTTGCGGCAAATGGAAAGCCCTTGAACATAAGGATAAGTGATCAGTCCACCGTAAACGGAATCCCGATAATCGAAAGAGATATTCTGTGCAGAGACGGAGTAATCCATGTAATCGAATCTCCCTTGATAATCGAACACTAGTCTAGTTAACAGCTCTCTTTCGGATAATCATCTTTCCGAGGGATACCAGTCCCCTCGATGAGACCACGCTTCCAAAAGCGAGCGTTCCTAGCTTTCCTCCGGCTCCTCCGAAATGATTCGCGCTATATATGAACATTATCCCCATAATCAGCGCACTGAAGAGAACTGCCTTTTCGCTCCTTAACTTCTCTCTGGATGACATACCGACAAAGGAGGCAGCCATCACAACGGCCGCCAGTTCTGCCGCGTTTTCGGCTCCAAATGCAGGCAGTAGCAACCCTCCAAGTAGACTCACCAGGCTGGATGCAACGACGGGACCGTTTTTCAGTCTTATGGACAACACATACGTCAGTACTGCTGAAGCCAGGCTGAAGAGCATTATACTTATCCCGAAGTGACGAAATTCGAGCAGTACGTCAATTAGTTCACATCTAGAGCTTGTAGAAACTATTATCCAGCTGCTGAACGCTATTGCCCCAAGCTTTCCCCCATAACCCTCAAAGACGTCCCTGGCGATGGAGTATAGTGTTCCTGCGATCACCCCTGCCAAAACTATGTGTCCTAAGTCGTGAAGAACATCGGGAGAGACCATTCCAACGAAAGCCCCGCAATAGATTTCAACAGCGTGGTCCTTAACTAGCGCAGCACCTACAAGACCAACGAGCGCTGCGGCCACTATCGCTCCAAGCCCAAGATAAATGCTTACAAAATACGCCGTCAATGTGCCTGCGCTAACCCAAACCACCGAGGTCACGTATCCCATAAGGCTTACGTCAGATGAACGTTTGGGGGGCAACTCTCTGAAAGCCTCCCATACGAATCCGACAACGATTATCGAAAGAAATGGCACCATGATAATCTCGAAATCCAGCGATGAAACTGCTGTTTGAACAAACAGAAGAAGGGTCATAAATACAAGTGATGCAAAACCTAGCCATCTCATCTCAAGCTCCGAATAATTCGCAAGAACTCCCAGAACCACTGTTCTTAAGCGAAATCAACTCCCCAACGGCAAGTCAAGAGTCAAAGGATCATCAAACACAAGTCTTTGATCTTCAATGAGAAATCCGATAGTTATTCGACCATAATAACGTGAGTAAATTAGACTGCATGCATTTGTTTGGATGTATAGACTTTTATTGCTTTGAAATTACTAAAAGGTTGACATTTTTTCAAAGTCCTCCTTGCACAGAATTCAGTAGTATAATCATTATATCGTACCATCATTCACAAGCCTCCCAGATACCTGATTGAATTCAGCGACCCTCTAACTGGAGCTTTTTTTGCTGAGTTCTTGTAGATATGCGAAATGCAGACGGAGTTGGGTTTCTTCGAGGCAGAAGGGACTGGTATACTTGGAAAGACACTTCAAATTCTTGATATTCATTTCTTCTGTTGTGGTTGTCGTGATTCTCTCGGCCTTTTCATTCACGGCAATGTGGGAGGACCCACCTATCGTTCCCGGAAATGGCGTAACCGAGATAAAAATGCTGAGCGAGTGGTTGCCATCGATTGGAGGAACCATGCTGGATACTGAGGTCTATGTCATCAACGGCTCAGAAGAGGGCGGGAAGTTCCTTCTTCTCGGCGGAACACATCCGAACGAACCGGGGGGAACTCTCGCGGCCGTAGTCTTCGTCGAGAATGTGTCTGCGATCTCGGGCACTATATACGTAATACCACGTTCCAACCATAGCGCCTTCACCCACAACGATGCAATGGAGGGAGCTCCTCAGTTCTTTTCTATAGAATTGCCGGACGGTACTGAGAGAGTATTCAGATTTGGCTCTCGAAGGACTAATCCTATCTCTCAATGGCCTGATCCTACTATTTACCTGCACCCGACAGGCGCTACGCTTGGAGGAGGAGAAGTATCGAACTTGAACAGGACCTTCCCCGGACGAGAAGACGGTTATTCTACCGAAAAGGTGGCAGCCGCGATCATGAATCTTGTGCTTGAAGAGGGAATAGATCTGGTTTGCGATCTACATGAGTCTTCGCCAGAGTATCCTGTAAACAATGCAATCGTCTTTCACCAGGATTCCGCAGAACTGGCAATTATGACTCAGATGATGCTTGAGATGGAAGGCATCGACATCAGACTTGAAGAGTCTCCAATCAATCTCAGAGGGCTTACTCACAGAGAGATCGGGGATAATTCAGATGCTCAAGTCGTTCTTCTAGAAGTATCAAATCCTTCGCAGGGAAGACTGCGGGGAAAGACAACGGAAGATCTCGTGACAAAAGGGATCGACAAGTTCTACTTGCAAGCTTCCAAAGACGGGAAATTGTTCGCTCCATATGACGAAACAGGTTATCCTCTTGATCTCAGAGTAGCGAGACATGTTGCAACAATCAGAGTTCTAGTCGATTCCTGGAACATGATGTTTCCCGAGAGGATGATCCTTCTTTCGGACATCCCGCCCTATGAGGGGCTGGTTGATGGTCTGGGGACTTATCTTAATCCAGTTTCATGAGAAACACACATTTCTAGATTGGAGGGGAAAGAATGAAAAAAGTAGTATTGCTCGTTACACTTATCGTCTTTGCGTTCACGGCCTCGTTTGCTACCGTGACTGCTCCGACTGTTGCCTCAAGCAATGGAATGGTGGCAGCGGTTGACAAATATGCAGCTGAAGTAGGCGCAAAGATTCTCGAGATGGGAGGCAACGCTGTTGATGCTGCGATTGCAGTAAGTTTTGCTCTTGGCGTTGTCGAACCCTACGCATCCGGCTTGGGCGGAGAAGGCTATGCAGTGATCACAATGGCCGATGGAAGCAAATTCGCTATCGACTTCAGGAGTGCAGCTCCGATGGCAGCTTCTTACGAAGCTCTTTCCGAGCTCGGACTTACGATAAGCAAAGCCAATTACACTCCAAAGGGAGCCTGTGTTCCCGGAGTCCTTGCCGGAATAAAGGAAGCCTGGCTGTTGGGAGCAACACTTCCTCTGGCAGATCTCATTCAGCCAGCAATAGACCTTGCAAGAAATGGTTTCATAGTCGATGAAACATTTGCCCAGACAACTTCTGACACGTACGAACGGGTCCTCGCAAACGGTTTCGATTTCTTGAACGAGGGCTTTGTCTGGGAAGTTGGATCTACATTCACGAATCCTCAGCTGGCAGAGACTCTTGAAAGGATAAAAGAGGAAGGAATCGATACATTCTACTCGGGAAGTCTCGCAGATGAGATCGAAGAGTTCATGATTGAGAATGGCGGTTTTATGAGAAAATCGGATCTCGAGATGTACAGGGCTATCGTTAGAGAGCCGCTTCACGGGACTTACAGGGGATACGATTTTTATGTTCCGCACCCACCGGTTTCAGGCCCTCAGTTTATTGCCGTTCTCAATACTCTTGAGAACTACAATCTTCCCGCAATGAGCTGGGACGATCCTCTGGCAGTTCACATTATTCAGCAGGCGCTGGTTCTTGGAGACGTCGACAGAAGAGCTTACATAAGCGATCCGGAGTTCTATGATCTCCCATATGAAGCCTTCATGAGCAAAGAATATGCTAAAACAAGATTCATGGCGATCGATCTGTCACAGGCCTTCGATCCAGCTTCCTACTATGACTACCAGGGAGACGCCTACCCATTTGCAGATGGATCAACTTATGAAGAGGTTCTTCTGGGTGCCTTGGAGTCGGTAGCCGCTAATGAAAGCGGAGTGGAAGAATCGCCATCGACAACCCATTTCTCTATTGTTGACAAGGACGGAAACGCAGTAGCCTGGACTCAGACGATTTCGAGCTTCTTCGGAACCAGCTTTTACTTCAAAGGATTCTTTTTCAACAATGAAATGGCCAACTTCGCTTCCTCATACAGAGAAGGAGACGTCATCAACCTTACCGGGGGAATGAGACCCAGAACGACAATCTGCCCGACAATAATTCAGAAGGATGGAAAGGTTCGCTGGGTAATCGGCACACCGGGCGCCGGAAGAATTATTCCAACGATGGTTCAGCTGGCAGTTGACCTTATAGACTTCAACATGCCTGTGGACCAAGCAATAAGAACGCCCAAGTTCGTTGGATACGCAACTTACAATGATCTTAGAATTGAAGAAGGCTATCCACAGACTACACTTGACTTCCTCGAAAAGGTTCTTGGACATCAACTGAATGTATATTCATACCCCGATCTCTTCTTTGGCGGCCCGAATCTTGTTTCTGTTGAAGAAAACGGTTTGATGATAGGAGCCGGCTCCATAAGAAGAGGCGGATCTGCTTCCGCACCGGAATTTTGAGAAATAGAAAGGATGATGTGATTTGAAAAGGCTATTGATTACGGCACTACTGATTGTCTCTTTTGCACTCTTAGGATTTGCTGCAGAGGGAACCGAAGAGCAGTTAATTCTTGAAGAACCCGTTGCAGTTACTTCGGCCGGGCAATCTCCCGGTGCGCTTCAGTTCACAGTGGTTGCAAAGATGATCAAGCTGGAATACACTTTTGAAAAGCTTCTTAGCGTAGAGACCGTGGACATCTCTCAGTTCAAGACCCTCGTGCTGGTCGTTGGAGCCAGCGGAAAAGGCCTTGGGGCTGCCAACATAGATATCGAGGCAGAGATCCGGAGAGTGAAATCACTCGCCGAAGCGGCTGAAGAAAGCGGTGTGAAAGTAGTTATCTGCAATCTGGAAGGCGAATCGAGAAGGGGTCCGTCTTCCGACAGAATAGTCACCGAACTCGCACCTTTTGCAGATGCATACTTTGTAAAATCAGACGCCGATCTAGACGGTTTCTTCACATCGTTCAGCGAAGAGGCCGGAGTTCCCCTGGCAACTTTTGAGAAGACAATTGACCTGAAAGACGTACTGGCCGAATACTTCGGCAAATAGCAATATGAATGGAAGGGGCGCGTTCTTGCGCCCCTTATTTCTTTGGAGGAAAACTAATGAGAATAAAAGCAATTCTGATTGTGGCTCTATTTCTAACTTCTGCACTCTTCGGGAGTTTTTTCAGACCGGATGTGCGTCCCGGATACGGTGTCACCGACATCGGCTGGTTATCTGACTATTTCTCTCCGCTGCGAAACACGAATATGGATACTCCCGTGTATTTCATGGACAGCGGCATCGAAGGACCGACCTTTCTTCTAATGGGAGGAACCCATGCTAGAGAGATTTCGGGCACAACCGCAGCGATAGTCTTCATAGAGAATGTTACAGTTACGAAAGGCAGGGTAATCGTACTTCCCTTTTCAAATATCAGCGCGGCTTCAATAGCTGACGAGACGGGAAAGGTACCTCATTTTATACCTATTGAAAGCAGGTCCGGCAAAAGGTTCTTGGTGTATGGCGACAGAAGAACCGATCCGCTTGATCAGGGCATTCCTGATCCTGAGATCTTCAAACATGCTCAGTCTGATTTCACTCTCGACGATGGGGCGGAATCCAGGAATTTGAACAGGCAGTATCCGGGAGTTGCAGACGGAAATCCTACTCAGCAGCTTGCCTACGCAATAATCCAGCTCGTGAAAACCGAGAACGTCGATTTCAATCTTGACATGCATGAGAGTGGAACGCCTGACAGCTATATCGACAGCAAAGGAAATGAGCGGTCCGGCAGCAGTCTGGCTTACACACTGGTTTGTCATCCCGATGCTCTAGAAATCGGAGCAGTAGCGATTATGGAAATAGAAGCCTTCTATGGCGTTTCAATGAAGCTTGAAGAATCAAACAGGGCCTTCAGAGGCCTAAGTCACCTTGAAATCCGTGACGCAACTGGTTCGCTTTCATTCCTTTCGGAGACACCTAATCCCGGACAGGATTCATGGAGAGATAGATACGACGTTATCAACGATCCCGACTATCCTTTGAGCCACAGGGCAGGTTTACAGCTTCAGATAATAAGATCTCTTTTTGGTGCTTACGAAATGATGATAGGTGAAACGATTGAAGTCGAAAATCTTCCGTCTTATGAAGAAGTCATGCAAAACGGGATATTCTCTTACTTGAACTGAATTTCCGGGGGTGAATGTCATCTATACGCCTGAAGTCTGGTATTTTTTAGTAATGCTGATAACGTTTGTGGGTCTGGCTGTTATTAAGATCCCTATTTCCGTTTCATTGATGTTCTCCGCGCTGGCGGGCTCGATCGCCTTCGGGGAGTTCTTTCCTCTCAGGCATCTCGTCGAAGGTGGTTTTGGTTACATAGACACCATACTTGTGATTGGCTCTGCTATGATTTTTATGGAGTCAATCAAAGTGTCGGGCCTTCTAAATACAATTGCAGGAAACATGACGATCGCCCTTCACAAGAAACCAACCTTTCTTCTCGTATTGCTCACTTTTTTCATAATGATTGCCGGCATGATAACCGGGTCGTCAACGGCTACAGTTCTTACTACCGGTGCGATTGCCTTCCCGGTGCTGAAGAGTCTCGGATTGAGCAAGCGAAGAGCTGGTTCAATAATCGCAATGAGCGGAATCTATGGCATGATTGCACCTCCGATAAACTTGCCCGCAATGATCATCGGTCAGGGCGTCGACATGCCTTATATCGGATTCACCACCCCTCTTCTCCTTATGACCTTCCCCCTGGCAATTGTTACCTCGCTCATTATCGGAGCCCGCCAGGTAAAGCCGGTCGATCTTGAGGAATTCAGGAAAACTAGAGAGAGGGAACCAATCAAGGGCTTTGCAGTCTACTTGCCGCTGATTCTTATGGTAATACTTATGGTTCTGGAAAACGTTAGTTGGGGATTCTCTCTCGGTCTACCTCTAATTTTCATGCTCTCCGCGATTGTAGCGACCATAACGGGAGCAAAGGGCAATCTCCTTAAGATTTCGATATCGGCGATACAGAACTCTCTTGGTATTCTTTCGATACTAATAGGTGTGGGAATGTTTATTCAGATCATGACTCTGAACGGCGTCCGCGGTCTCATTGTGGGCTTCCTGAATGGCCTTCCGCAAGGAGCTCTGTTGGCAGGAATCGCTCTTGGCATTCCGGCATTTGGTGCTGTTTCTTCTTATGGCTCTGCCTCAGTGCTTGGAGTTCCCTTCTTGCTTGCCTTTCTCGGCAACAATGATATCGTCGTCTGTTCGGCTCTCTCTCTGCTCGCCGGCCTTGGAGATATGGTGCCGCCAACCGCCCTTGCCGGCATATTCGCCGCTCATGTGGTCGGAGAGAAGAACTATTTCAAGATCTGGCTGAGCTCGATGCCGGCCTTTTTCATTACGATGATATTCGCTACCATTACTATAATCTACTCAAACGCGGTAGGAAGATTCGCAAACAGCTGGTACTTCTATCCAGTTTTCATAGCTGGTTTTGTAATCGTTGCGATTGCGCTTCTTCTAGTAGATAAGAGAAAGGAGATGCCAGTGTCGTGACATTCATATATATTGCAATTGCAGTGTATCTTGCTTCTGTTTTAATATATTCGGCTTACAAGACTGCCAAGAAATGGGAGTGGGTCATGATCGCCATGATACTCATCCCGCTAATCTTAAGAATCTTTCTTATTAAGTAGAACTTCCTTACCCGGAGAGTTTTTCCAGAGTATAATTTCTCTAGCTAAACTCTTCGGGAGGGGTAGTAGTTGCAGATTAAACGAGACAGTCAATTCTACAGATTCGCTGCGTACGGTTTTCTGAAGAACCTTCGTTTCTTTGATCCATTCTTGATACTGTTCTTCAGAGAGATGGGCCTTTCCTTTCTTCAGATAGGGACTCTCATTTCCGTGAGAGAGGTAGCCACGAATTTCCTTGAGCTGCCAACTGGAATAATCGCCGACTTGTACGGGAGAAGGCTATCCATGGTGCTGTCGATGGTGTCCTATCTTTCATCTTTCATGGTCTTCTACTTCTTTCCCAGTTTTTATGTCTATATGATAGCCATGATAGCTTTCGCATTCGGGGAGGCTTTCCGTACCGGAACCCACAAAGCAATGATACTGGAATACTTGAGAATCAATGAGATGACAGACATGAAGGTTCATTACTACGGAGCGACTCGAGCGGCATCACAGTTGGGATCGGCAATCAATGCTTTAATAGCCGCCTTTCTGGTATTTTACTCGGGAAGCTACAAGATAGTATTCCTCGCTTCGGTCCTGCCTTATGCCGCCAACCTCATTAACCTGATGCTCTATCCCAAGGAACTTGACGGCGAGTTGAGGTCCGGAGAAAAAAGAGAAACGATAAAAGCCTTCCTGGGTATTTTTAGGAATGGAGACGCTCTCAAAGGGGTACTGAATTCCTCTCTTTACGATGCGTTTTTTAAAGTTGTAAAGGAATATCTTCAGCCGATACTTGAAGCCCTGGCTCTCGGACTACCAATAATGATAGCCTTCAGCGCAGAACAGAGGACGTCCGTAATCGTAGGCGTAGTTTACTTCGTTATCTACATTGCCACTAGCTATGCATCCAAAAACGCTGGAAAACTAAGCGGCAAGTTTGGAACTGAAGCGAGAGCGCTAAATTACACCTACATTTTCGGTGCAGTTCTAATCATATTTAGCGGTATTTTTCAGATCTTCGCTCTGCAAGTCTTGGCCGTTCTCATCTTCTTCTTTTTGTTCATCCTTGAGAACTTCAGACGCCCCATCAACATTAGCTATATCAGCGATAACATAGATCATAAAACGATGGCTTCAGGTCTCTCGGTAGAATCACAGTTGAAGACTCTGCTGATGGCGATATTCGCTCCCTTGATTGGCTTCATGGCCGACAAACTGGGAGTGGGGTCGGCAATTACGATAGCCGGAGCAGCTATGCTCTGTCTCTTCGCTTTCGTTAAACTTAACCCTCCCAAAAACGTCAAAGATGTTGAAAGCGAAAAAGCTTAACCGCTAGTAAGTCTATTGGGGGTGATTAGTCTTGAGAAAGGTCTTCATATCAATGATTTTATTCTTCCTTTTGGTAACCACAATGGTTTTCACATCAGAGACCGAGAGGGTCGCGGGAGATATTGAGAGGATTATTGTCACTCAGGTTTCTTACGGCGAAAAGAACGGTGAATGGACACAAGTGAAGAGAGAGACGAAGCGAATCGAGGTATTCTCTCAGCAAGGATGGCCGGTTATTACCGCACTTCATACGAATGGAAAGGAATACAGCAGAGTCGAATATACCTACGATACCGCCGGCCTGGTTCTGGAGAGTCGATATTACAGGAACGCAAGTGCAAACTTCACTTCCAAAACACAGTTCAGCTATGACTCTTCTGGCAGGGTCATTGAAGAGAAGACCTATGACTACTGGCCTCCGCTTCTGGGACCAGACAGACTGGTCGAGAGAGTCGAGATCACTTATGAACGAGAAGGTCGGGAGATACACAGAGTGAGGACAAATCAACTCGGCGCGGTTCTTTCAAAGACCAACCGCATTCTTGACGAAGACGGTAGAGTTCTGGAAGAATCGGTTTTTGATGGAAAAAACAAGCTTACTTCGAGGACAATTTACGAATATGACGACTCTCGTCTTTCGAAGATCTTTTCAATAAACAACCTGCTTCCTCTGAACGAAGAAACGATAATCAGCGATGTGGATTTCATTTTCGATAGAAAAATCAACACTTTCTCAGGCGGATCAGTCGTTCAGAGTCTAAGAAGAGTATCGGACGGGTACTTTGAAATTGTCGAAAAGCGTGAAATGGAAGAAGAGGTGGAAGGGACCGTCTGGGTATCACTCCCTGTGGAGCCCTTCTATGCCTCTCTAGAATACTCGGGCTCCCTCAAGACAACCATTTCAAGAAATGCTGAGGGAGAGGTTGTTCTTCTTGAGGCCTTCTGCGGAGAAGAAACAGTGGTGATCGCTGAATACAGTTATGATTCAACCGGCTTGATTACCTCCAGAGAATACATTGCGGGAGAACTCCACCTCAGGATCGAATACACTTTCGATTCTAGAGGAAACTGGATTGAAGAACGGCTGTATAAAGAGAAAAACAATGAGTTCAGTCTCTTGTCAGCAATTGAGAGGATAATCGAATACTATTGAAACGAGCTGCCTGCATCAAAGGTCCCGAAACTCCTCATTAAGCCTTTCCACGTTACTGGAGTCAAGAGCTGCATAAACAGGCAGATCGAATAAGAAGTTAATCTGCCTCAAGGAATCTCGATTTGATTTTCTTCAAGATTGAACTGAGCATCTCTTTGCGAAAATAATTCCGGAATTCAGTCGCTCTTTGTCGGCACTCCTTCGCGGGTGATAGAATCTTACTAGTGGGAGGATATATATGAGAATCACGCTTTTCATCGGGCCTTCGGCCTCCGGAAAAACGGAAAGAATGCTTCAAGAGCTAGAGGCAGCGCACAGGGAAGACCCGTTTTCCTATTTTTTTGTCGGTCCTTCCGGAGATCATGTCAGATATGTCAGAGAAAGCTTTATTTCAAGAGTTGGAACGATTCCCGCTTCCAGATTTCTTGCGATGGATCAGTTTGCCGTCGAGCTTTTCAGCGCACTTAATCCGGCATCGATCCATGTGGGAAACCATCTGATAAGAATGGAAATTGGGGATATTCTCGATCAAATCGGAAGAGAGGAACTCGCCGATTCGCCGGTATTCGTCGATTATCTGCTTGAAATGGTGCACGACGTAAAGGAAAACGGTGGTTTTGGAGAGATGTTCTCTGAAGACGATGAGGTGTCGGCGATTCTCGAGTCAATCTATGTCGAGCTTCAGAACAGATTATCAAAGAAGGGAATTTTCGATACTTTCGATGCTTACACTCAAATCGATGACTGCGAAAGGGATCTCAGATGCGGGGAGTTCGGCAGGTACTTATTCCTCGACGGGTTCCACGACTTCAGTCACGCCCTTAAGCATTTCTTCAAGGCCGTAATTCCAGCTTATGACGAGGTCTTCATCACCGTTCCCCAAGAGCCCGGAAAGGAGTTCCTGTTCTCGAATATCGATTCGATTCTGGAAACGGTAGATGAAATGGGCGAGAATCTACCCGAACTGGAGGTCAGAAGGATTTTTTTCGAAAAGACTCCTCCTTCCAGTGAATTCGAGAGTTTCAAAGACTCTCTTTTCTCATCCGCAAGCGGAAAGCAAGCCTGCGCATCGGTCGATATAGTCGTTTACCCCGATATCTTTGCGGAGATTGAGGGAATATCGAGGTTTGTGAAATCCTTGCTCATATCGGGGCACGAACCGGGCGACATTTCAGTTGTCGCTTCGGACTTCTTCGCTTACAGAAAACTGCTCTCGGGAAAGCTCCGCGAGTATGGGGTTCCCTGCAGAATTGAAGGTGATGAGCAGCTTTACTCCTCTCTCTCGATCAGAAGGTTGATTCTTCCTCTAGAGACTGCTGTTCTGGGTTTCCCGCCTGAGAAGATCATCGCAATGGGCGACTCCGGTTATGGAGGAGAAATAGATTCGAAATTTCTTGAGTACGTATCTTCAATGTCTAGAATAATATACGAGAGGGCAGGTCTCAGGCTGTCGCTCCAAAAGAGAAGACTCTCGTGGCAAGAACACCTTGGAAGGCTTGTTCATCACATTGAAGCGAGGCGCGAGGCCATAATCTCACTGGCCGAGGATGAGCTTGAACTGAGCGCTGCGGAAGAGCTTGCCGGAATCGTTGAACGTATTGAAGGCGATCTTCTGCCCGCAATTGAGAAGATTTTCAGCGTTCTTGAACCTTTCAGAAGCTTGAGAAAGAGGTCGGTGGGAAGTTATCGTGAAATGTTGATTGGCTGGGAGAAGGAACTCTCACTGACAGATACTTTTGATGAGTATCAGAATGACTTGCAGGAGCAGGAATTCGCGGCAGTTAGAAGGCTCTTCGATCACACTCTTACAGATCTGGAGAAACTCCTCAAGTTCATGGGCAAGGAGTTGATCTCTCCGCAAGAGTACTACAGGTATCTAATGGTTGTGCTCAGGCATGACAAATTCCCTCTTTCGAGGAGCAAAGCAAACAGAGTCGAAGTGCAATCGCTTATAAATTCGCGCTTTTCGAAGAAGAAGATCAAGCTGTTTGCCGGCTTCGTGGACGGTGCATATCCCCATGTCAGTTTGAATCCATTGTACAGTTTCACCCAATTTGGGGAGATCAAGCCCAGGGATCTTCTTCTGGATGAGGAGATGCACCAGAGACTGAATCTCCACATATCAGTAAGTTCGGCACTTGAGTCTGTAAGGTTTACTCTTCCCGAGTCAACGGTTGACGGTGAACCAATTCTTCCATCTCCTTACCTGAAGAGCGTTTTGGAGAGTTCGGGGTGTGAAATCCTCCGGGAAGGGAGAAGGGCCGGCAGAAGATTCGGATATATTCCGGAACTGGGATCATCGATGAGTGAATCAGAGCTGAAGATTGCGGCAGCAAGACTGTTCAGAAGCGAAGCATGGAACGATCTTAAGGAATTCGGGCCACTGAAACCGCTCGATTCAGTCCTTACCCAGTTTGGAAGGGAGTTGAGCTGGTCTGTCGAAAATGCAGGAGACCTAGGCAGGATCGTCGGCAAGGTCTTCTCATTCTCGCGTCTGAAGTCCTACGACGATTGCCCATTTTCATTCTTTCTTTCCTACGTTGTAGGTCTCGATATCTCTTTGGAAAGGATTTTTGAGCTAACAGCCCTCGATGAGGGAAACATTTTCCATTCCGTTCTTAGAGATTTCTTTTCCGGAAAGACCAAGGACTGGCAGAGCTCTCTTTCCGAGAATATCTCCAGACACCTGATGCACGATAGCGAGGTAGTCTTTAGGTTTGAATTCGAAAGGCTTAAAGAGATTCTCAGGGACTACATTACTGAAAGAGAATCCAAGAAACCGAACTTCATGCAGGGGGATTTCGTTCCTTTCGCTTTCGAGAAAGCCTTCGGAATTGGAGATACGAAACCGGTAGAACTGCAGTCTGATTTCTTCTTGAGAGGCAAAATCGATCGACTTGATCTCGATGAATCGAGCCGCGCAATGTATCTCATAGACTACAAAAGAGGCGACAGCGGTGACGAAAAGCAGCTTCTCCTGTATTCTATCGTTGCAGACAAACTCTTTAAAGAGAAAGGATACTATGTTGCAGGGGGGGTTTTCAAGACACTGATAGGAAGAGTAGTTAACAAATCTGCCTTTAGAACGATTTCTTCAGACGAAGAGAAGTCCTGGGAGTTTGCGAACAAGAGAAAAACAGAAAGAATCGTTAGGGAGTCTGAGCTTTTTGAATGGCTCCGGAAGATAACCGAAGGAATCTATTCGGGGAGATTTCCACCCTCGTTCATCCGTTCTTCAAACCAGTGCTACAACTGCAAATTCGCAGCTGTCAAGAGAGCGATCACCTGGAGGGAAGGTGGATCAGATAGTGAATAGCGACATGTTTGTCACCGCTTCTGCCGGTACGGGGAAGACATATACACTGGTTAAGGAGTATGTCGGAGTATTTGAAAGAGCATTCAGGCTTGGCGAGCAGCTTGATGTCCACAACGTGGTTGCAATTACCTTCACGAATAAGGCTGCAAGAGAAATGAAGGACCGCGTAATAAGCGAATTTGATCTCAGGATCTCTCACGGTGAACCGGGGAAGTGGAAGTTCTTGAGAAGCAAGCTCTCATACGCCTGGATCTCCACCATTCACTCTTTCTGCGAAAGGATACTGAGGGAGTGCGCCCTCTTCGCGGGCATAGATCCGGGATTTCAGATTATCAACGGAATGAGGAGATCTTCACTTGAGGAAAAGGTTGTCAGGACTTACTTCGAAGAGAACCTGGAATCTATTGAGCCGCTCATTCGGCTGATGGGACTCGATAGGGCGTTTAGATTGATGAAAGATGCATTGTCGAGGGAGAGGCACTCATTCTATCTTAACCCCTCTCCCGTTGAGTGTTCAGGCAGAGATCTGGGCTCGGATGCCGAAATAATCATCGACGGTTCGAAGGCATTCGCGGAATCTTACAGGGCAGTTCTGTCTGATTACGAAATGAGAACTACGGGTTCCGGCCTCCTGGACTTCGATCAACTCCTGACCAGAACGAGAGATCTTCTGCTGAAAATGCCTGATGTGCAGCAGAAGTACAGCAATCGGTTTAGATACATCTTTGTTGACGAATTTCAGGATACAGATGAGCTTCAAAACGAGATAATCAGACTACTTAAGGCCGATGGCAAGAACAATGTCTTCTTCGTAGGAGATGCAAAGCAATCCATATACCGTTTCAGGGGAGCAGACGTCTCGGTCTTCAACAAGACAATGGATACCTTCAAGAGAAGCGGAGCAGCTGTCAAGAATCTCCGGATCAATAGACGCTCACATCCCGACCTTGTCTCATTCCAGAACAGATTTTTCAAGAGAGTGATGCAAGAGAACACTGAAGGTCAATTCTTTCGTTCAGTTTATGGGGAAGACGTCGAATCGATCCCTTACGAAATTGACACTAACTCCTCAAGAGTGAGAATAATTGGCAGTGAGACCTCAGACGACTCAAAGGGAGTGGCAAAGACTATAAGGGCGCTTCTCGAAGAGGAAATTGTTTTCAGAAACAAGTCAGGAGGATGCCTAAAGCGTCAAGTAACTCCTGGAGATATTGCTATACTCCTGAGAACATTTTCCAGAGTTACGAGTTACGAAGCAGCTCTCGAAGAAATGAATATTCCCTTCTATACCGTCGGCAGCAGAAACTTCTACGAAAGGCCGGAGGTCACCGGTCCCCTATCCTGGCTTGATCTCCTCGTCGATCCCTTGAATGATAACAATCTCGCGTCATTCTTGCTATCACCGGCCTTTGGAGCTACACTTGATGAAATGCTCTCTCTGAGGGTTAGACAAGGCATGAGTCGTGCTCCGCTGTATTTCGTTCTGCAGGAAAGCAACGATGGAATATTCGTTCAGTTGAAGGAGCTGCTCGATAAATTTGGGAAGCTCAAACATGTGCTCTCCCCGAGCGATATTCTCCAGAGATTTGTTGATGAAACAGAGTATCTGGCGAAACTGGCAACACTTAAGTCCGGCGAGAGAATGATTGCCAACGTGAAGAAGCTGATTGAGCTGGCCCAGGACCTTGATAGAATGGGTAGTTCCCTCCGCGAGCTTTCCTCAAACATAAGGGCGTTTGTTGATTCAAGTGATGAATCTGAAGCCACTCTCGAGACAGAAGAGTCGGATAGCGTCAAGATACTTACTGTTCACAAGTCGAAGGGATTGGAGTTTCCTATTGTCGTAATTGGCGACATGTACTGGAAAAAAAGAAACTCCAGTAAGCGGCTCTTCTTTGATGAGAAGGGATTTCTCATTACGAAGAGTAAGCCTGACAAAGATGAAGAGGGCCGAATTGGACGACTGGCGAGACAGGAAGAGGAAAAGGAACTGGAAGAAGAGAAGCGGACACTTTATGTTGCCTTATCGAGGGCGCGTGAAATGCTTATTCTTAGTTTAAACGGAAAAGGAGACTCTTCACGCCCATGGTCAATCTTGCTTTCAGGATCTCTGCTAGAGCCGGAAAGCGGCGAGATAAACAGTTTCTTGAAGGAAATAGCCGAACCGTTCTCTCCAGGGGAATTTGCTTCCCTTGAGGACAGATCCTCCAGAACTGAATTCTCTTTGCCGGAAATCGCTTCGGTAATGCCGGTTGCCGATTCTTCTTACGTCAAATACCTCTCGGCGACCTTCATAACTTCTGACTACGAGGCCGAGTTCGAAACTGCATTAGATGCCGGAAGTCCGGACCTCGTGAAGCGAAAGGCAAATATCGGGTTACTGGCCCACAGCATCCTGGAACCGCTGGGGATGAAAAGTGTTCAAGGACTTCCCCTAACTCTGAAATCGATCATCGACGGAGGAAGACCGGTCTCTGTTGACAGGGTTAGCTTCAGCGACGATGATCTGATTGAAGTGAAGAGAGTTCTCTCAGGACTGGTCCAACATCAAATCATCAAGGAAATTGAAGATTCTGAAAGAGTGTTAAGCGAATTCCACTTTCAACATGGGTTCGGGAAGTATGTTTTGATCGGAATTGTTGATAAACTATACTTGAAGGACGGAAAGTGGAGGATTGTAGATTTCAAATACGCGAACTGGAGTCCCGGATTCATCGAAAAGTACCGATTCCAGATGCGGTTCTACCTCTACATTCTCAGAGATCTCTTGTCCCCCGTTGAAGCTAAACTGCTCTTTCTTAAAGACGGAAAGGCAGAGAAGATTGTACTTGAAGATCAAGTAAGCTTTGAGACGGAACTTCTTCAAATGATCTCAAAAGCCGGAGGCGATACGAATGAACCTTAAACCAACACGTCGCTCTTTTATGATCAGGTACTTCATCTATCCTTACTATTTCTTTCTAGGAATCATATTCTATCTGAACTTTGACCTGTCGGGCATAGACGGAAACAATCGCCTTTTTCTTATAGCAATCTGGATAGCCTTGACAGTAGTTCCAGGAATTCTACTGGCTTTCTCCCGAAGGAGATTCGGCTGGTTCTTCTGGCCGGCGCTCTTGAATGCTGCCGGCTGGTTGATAAGGTACGTTTTCCCCGAGAAGACCTACAATGATCTCAAACCGTTGTTCGACAACGGGCCGGTACTTCTTTTCACGGTAGCGGGGCTGCTCGGTGTCGTGTTCGTGGAGATCTACAGGAAATCTTTCAAGTACGAGTTCAGCGATGCCGGAGTGGAGATTACCCACGGAATGTTCAGCGCAAACTCTCATATGATTGTCGCCAGACACATTACAAACGTCATGCTAAAGAGAAACTTCTTCGAACTCATAATGGGAGTTGGTCACGTGATTCCTGTAACCTCGTCTGGAATGGGTTCGGGAGATAGAGGGGTAATGGGAGGCTTTACGACCGATGCAGGAACTCAGAACCTTCGTGGGGGAGCCTTTGTGGGAAGCGTCAGCACTGAGAAAGAGTTTGTTGCAAACCCAGCAAACTGCATATATGGCATATCGAAACCGAAAGATGTGATGGAAAAATTAAAGGAAATGGTTTTATAAAGAAAGATTAATGGCGTGCCCGGGGCGATTTGAACGCCCGGCCTCCAGATCCGCAGTCTAGCGCTCTATCCAGCTGAGCTACGGGCACCCATAAACAATACAATGGCGGAGAGAGAGGGATTCGAACCCTCGGAGGGTATAAACCCTCACGTGCTTAGCAGGCACGCGCCTTCGGCCTCTCGGCCATCTCTCCACCCTACAGAGTTCATTCTATCACGGTGAGGTTGCGGTGTCAATGCAACGTAAGTCTTGAAAACCTCTTCAAAGGACACTGGTTAAGCGTTTCCCAACTCTCCTATCTCATTTCTTTGAGTTTGAATTACTGAAATGAGCGGTTCTCTTTTTCCACCTGAGGATCATTTGCTTGAAGGGATCGGGCCAGCTTCGGTTCAGAAAAAAGCTGGCAAGAATGTAGTCGCATCTTTCGATGTAAAGGCACAATCATAGCAGGGGTTTTATCCAATGAGCTTTTTCGCCTGATGAGTCAGTGATGTCTCTATTCGGCAGCGACCGGTTATCATTAAGGAAGGCTGTTTTCGGGACCGAGGATGAAGTGATTGCTATTGATCAATGTTCAATGCAATAATCGCCTTGAGCTAACAATGATGAAGGAGTGTGAACGAATTGACGATAAGAGAAGTTGAACCAAGAGATGTTGCTGGTCTCAAGGATATCATCATCGATATCGGATGGTTCAAGAACAAGGGTTTTGAAGAGGAAACATACTTGAAGAGCATTGAAAAGATGGTTCAGTGGAGTGTGGAGAAAGACGATCACCTCATTCTCGTTGCAGAAGAGAAAGAGGAGTTGACAGGATACGCCAGCGTGCATTTTATGCCTTATCTGTTCATGGGTGGCGCCGAAGGTTATGTTGGAGAGTTGTTTGTGAAAACACCCTGGCGGGGAAAGGGCATCGGAGGAGAGCTCCTGAGAGGCGCGGTAAATGAATCCAAAAAGAGAGGCTGCTGCAGGATAAGGCTGATAAACATAAGGTCGAGAGAGTCTTATCGCCGAGGATTCTACTCAAAGCAGGGATGGCAAGAAAGAACCGATGCGGCCGACTTCATGCTCAGATTGAACGAATCGGAATGAACTGCGCAAACAGGTTGCCGCTCTAGAGTCGAATCGCTTAGGCTTTCAATAACTCTGGATCTCATTTGGTTTTCTAGAGCTTACGGTCATCTTCCCACCGTAGAGCGCTCATGTGAGGTTTACCGTGATAGCCTGCGGCGTATTTTCACTTTCTGGCTTTTTGAAGGCACTACAACATCTTTCGTGTTATGGGATGGTATTGACTTCACAGACGCTCAATTTGCCTAGCCGGAAAAGGGTCTATAATCTATCTGGAAGGCAAAGAGGTGATTCTTCTGGAGTATCTTGAGAAACTGTTGATCAGAATTGGGCTTGTCTGTATAACGGTCGCGCTTGTTCTATTTCTGCTGCGAAGAGTCGGTCTGAATTTTGGAAGACTTCCTGGAGATATTCACATAAACCTAAGTAATTTCGAATTGTGGCTCCCGATCACTTCCGGACTAATAGTGAGTGTTATAATTACGGGAGCCCTTTGGCTCTGGAGAGTAATTAGAAGGTTTCTTTAACCGACGGAGGAAGAATGGATACTGTCTATTTACGGGTGAATTCCGAGAACCCCGATGAAGCAATTCTGAAGAAGGCTGCAGAACTAATCAGGAAAGGCGAACTTGTCGTTTTTCCTACGGAGACTGTTTATGGATTGGGCGCGAATACCTTTGATGAGACGGCCATCATGAAGATTTTTGAGGCAAAAGGCAGGCCCCAGGACAATCCACTGATAGTTCACATTTCTACCATGGAAATGTTGAAACAAATCGTATCACAAGATGTCGAAAGTTTTTCGGCTCTAATGGATCTTGTCTGGCCAGGGCCGGTGACGCTGATCTTCGAGAAAAGCAAGGAAATACCTGACTCCGTTACTGCGGGGCTGAAGAGTGTGGCCGTCAGATTTCCTTCCCACCGGGTGGCCCAAGAACTGATACGACTCTCGGGTGTTCCTATCGCAGCGCCCAGTGCAAACCTCTCAGGCAGACCAAGCCCCACAATGGAAGAACACGTGATCGAAGACATGGACGAAAGAGCAAGCTGCACAATCCTTTCGGGTTCGACGGTTTTCGGACTGGAATCTACGATTATTGATCTCTCAAGAGGAAGACCCTCCCTATTGAGACCGGGCCCTGTCGACCCGGATCAACTGAAGGGAGTCCTTCCAGATCTTCTTGTTCCGGACTTTGTTTCGGGCAGAAAAGAGTATCTTGGTGATCCAATGTCGCCGGGTTTGAAATACAGACATTATTCTCCAGACATTCCATTAATACTCGTCGAAGGAGAGACCGGAATGGTTGTCGCAAAGGTGGGAATAGTGGCTGGAAGAAAGAAGTCTCTCGTTCTTTGTTCTGAAGAAATGAAGGACTATTATCCCGTTCAGGTCAAGAAGGTCGTTCTCGGTTCGAGAGATAACCTCCTTGAGGTTGCCTCGAACCTCTTCAAAGAACTGAGAAATAAAGAGAACATGGAATACTCTCAGATCATTGCCGAGCCTTTCCCTGAAACAGGTGTGGGACTTGCAATCATGAACAGGCTGAGGAAGGCGGCTTGGAAAATTGAAAGGGCTTAGAATTCGGACTCGGGGAGAGTGGCTAGTTTGAAAAAAAGACTCAAGAATCTTTCGGGAGAGATATTCGTCCTACTGGGAACGGTTATCGTTGCACTGGCTTTCTACCTCGTCTTTACCTGGGGCGACAGGGCCGTGACGATGATCGAAATAACCGTGGTCGAGAAAGTCGACAATTCCGAAGCCGGAAAATCCGATTATAGAGTGACGGCAGATACTGGAGAGGAATTCGTGATCCAAAACGCCGAAAGCCAGGGATTCTATGCTGCTTCAAAGGTCTTCAAGATGCTTGAAGTCGGAAGGACCTATCAGGCGCTTGTAACTGGAAGAAGAATACCCATTCTTGGCATGAAGAGAAATATCATAGAGGCGATACCCTCTCCATGATCTACTCGAAAGTGAATCCATCTTCCAGCGAATCGACACAAGCCCTCGTAACCGAACGATCGTAAAGGGTACCTGCTCCGGAAGTGATCTCTTCTATTGCCACCTCTGTTCCAAGTGCCGGCCTGTAGGGTCTGTGCGACGATATTGCTTTGACGACATCTGCCACAGCGATCATTGTTGCCGGCAGGAGTATCTCCTCTCCCTTTAGCCCGTTAGGGTATCCAGAACCGTTTAGCCTCTCATGGTGTTGTATCGCGTAGTCGGCGCGATCGGAAAATCAAACTCAATTTCCTTTAGAACTTCATAGCCAAGCCTAGAGTGCTCCTTGATCATTTCAAACTCTATATGATTAAGTCTCCCAGGCTTGCTTAGAATCTCGGAGGGGATCCAGAGTTTCCCGATATCGTGGAGAAGACCGCATGTCCTTATGTTCTCGCAAAGTCTATCCTTAAGTCCCATTCTCCTGGAAATCGAGACTGCAAGAAGCCCCACTTTTCTCTGATGCTCCGAAGTGTACGGATCTCTTATCTCCACAATTCTGGGAAGCGCATTAATTGTGATTGTTAAGGTAGCCTCGAGTTTTTTCTTACTCTCCTCGGCCTCTCTTCTCGCTACCGTAAGATCTGTAACGTCTGAGATGAAGCCTTCGACGAACACTTCGCCCCCACTTTCGCCGGCAACTACCTTTCCCCTTTCAAGAACGTACTTGAGCTGACCCGACCTGGTCACTATCCTGTACTCCATCTCGTAGTGATCGCCTGCTGTAAAAGACTCCTGGATTTGTTCCCACACCATTTCCCTATCCTCGGTGTATATCAAATCCGAGTAAGGCAGTTCCTTGTTTCCAATAATCTCCTCTGGCCGGTAACCAGTGAGCTCCATGATCCCTCTGCTGACTACTTCCATGGTCCACTCTCTGTCGTTTTTGCATCTGAAAGCGATTCCGGGAAGATTAGAAACCAATCTGCCAAGCTCTGGTTTGCTCTCTTCCAGCTTCGTGCAAACCTTTACCGAATCGCTGACATCATCATAAACGACTGCAATAACGCCTTCGTTCGGTCTGTAAACCGCCATGTCTCTCAAGATATCGGTTCTCGAATCCGAGTGGCGATTCGGACTAATGTGACGGGGAACACCTGTGATATTGACTTCCCTTATCAAATCTATGATTCAGAAATCAGCGGCGCCAGGAATAGCCCTCGAACTCCTCTGCGACAAGCTCATCTCTTGAAAGACGTTCTTTTCTGAGGGCGGCGGGATTCGCATTGAGGATGGTACAGCTCCCGCCTTTCGATACACTGCAGAGCAGAATGACGTTTCTTGCCAGAGAAAAGAGATCAATGTAGCTGGCAGTGTCGATACTGGAACTGCAGTCATAACATGACCGGGAGTCTTCCTTGAAATCCTGTCTGGAATTCGAATCGCCCATTTTCGTCTCCAAATTAGTAGATGCTAGATCAAATCGTTCTTAGAGTGTCTACAAAATCACCGGCGGAACTCTATTTGATCAGAGGTCTGATTGCATCGCGCTTCTTAAAGAGTCTACAGACCCTTTGAATCCGGTCATAGCGCCCGAGCAGAGCATCGAATCGACTATGGCTTCTGCGCACGCCCAGACGGCTGCCCTGAATATTTCACTCTGCGTGTTCCCTTCGTTCATTAGGCTCTGCTCGGACAGACTGTACTCTCTGGATGTAGTGAAAGCAAGTGAAATGTCTCCACTTCCGTGGTGCCCTGGAGCTCCCAGTAGCCCAATAGCAAGATTCATGTGGCGCGTTACTCTCTTCAACTGATGTGGCATCAAAGGCAGATCTGTTCCCAGGATCATGATGAGCGATCCTTTCTCACGATCGGGATCCTGTAGCTTGGGACGCAATTCCAGAGAAGGAATTCTAAGGTCGGACGATCTTCCGAAATTTGAAAGAACGAAAACCCCCAAGGTGTATTTCCTGCCTCCGAACTCGACGATTCTTGAAGACGAACCGATCCCGCCCTTATAACCAAAGCAAACCATCCCGGTCCCCGCGCCACAGCTGCCGAGCTGGAAATTCTTTTTCGCGTCCCCGACCGCATCGGTAACCATCTCTTCTTTTATCGCAAGAGCTCGAATTTCATTTAGAAAGCCATCGTTGCACTCCATGACGACTACGTTTAGCGACGACAATTCAGGATTACTCTGGAGGGCGAGCCTTACCGCACCTTGATGTACGGCTCCAATTGAAAGTGTGTTGGTCAGAAAGATATCGCTTTCGATCGTCCCGAGTTCTTCTATCTGAATAAGACCCATCGACTTTCCATAACCGTTGAAGACGCTGGAAGCTGCCGGGACGGGCCGTTCATATACGTAAGGAATCCTTATGACGCTTATTCCCGTTCGAAGACATCTCGGTGAATCCTCAGTCAAAGTGTAATGCCCGACTCGTATTCCCTCAAGATCGGTGATCTTGTTCAAAGGCCCCGTTTCGTAACCGTCTCCTGGGTAAGCGAGCTCTCTATATCTCATCTCTTCACCTATCTTTCGATAATTGATATTGGATCTTGTTTCGAAATCAAGAATCTTGCCGTGATTACTCCGGCCAACATAACAATAACGGTCATTACAGAGATTCTGAAAAGCGTCTCAGGAACTACGATCGAGGAAATGTAAAGTCCCCGAAGAAAGACCGATGTAAAAATCTGCCAGCAGATCGTAGTCAGAAGATATCCAATTGCTGCGCCCAGGAAAAGCACTAATGACAGTTCTCCGAAAAAGAGAAGACCAATCTCATCTCTACTCTGTCCCAAAATGTTCCTGATTGATATCTCGCTCCGTCTCGCCAAGGTCACCCTTGTAACAGTAACCAGGCCGATTATTATGACGACGATTAACTGAAGATAGATGATTATCGACGAAATCAACTCCATGAACTGCGTCTCGGCACGGATCTTCAACTCGAAAGTCTTCCTGTCGACCAATTCCACCTGACCGGCCTCGGAGGCGAAACTTCTTATTTCACCTGCAAGATTACGGTCGTCGTATAATACCAGGAGACCGGCAGATTCTATTCTGTCTTGCACTAAGACACCAGCGAGACTTTCTAGATTCGGCAGAACCTCCATCGAAGAGTAATCCAACCCCCTGACAGAACCATTGACAATTAAGTCGAAAAGACTCCTGCTAACATACAGCGTACCGGCCGCCGGATCTTCGTCGAATATTGAG
The DNA here is from genome assembly GCF_002432735.1 of Mesotoga sp. UBA5847. Taxonomy (NCBI): domain Bacteria; kingdom Thermotogati; phylum Thermotogota; class Thermotogae; order Kosmotogales; family Kosmotogaceae; genus Mesotoga; species Mesotoga sp. UBA5847. The sequence continues at coordinate 38,132 of NZ_DJGL01000037.1, forward strand.
AGAAGTCTCGAATGCTCAGAAGATACAACAGGAATGAAGAGTTTCGAGGTGCCAAACATAAGCTTTACATCCAGCTCGAGAAGATCGGCAGGAAGAACAGCCGTCGATTTCGATGAGATTTCTTCAGGAAGCCTGATCTCCTCCAATGCCGAGGTCTGAATATAAGAACATTGATCGAACAACCAGCCGCTGTCTCGAACAGTATCCGTCAATGAAGATAGAAGCAAACCAAAAACGGTCACTAGCACGGCAAACGCGGTGATGTTAACAAAAAGAGATCTGTAACCATCGCTTCTCAGAGGAAATTGGAGCCAGGGCAAACCGACATTCCTGAATCTGTTCTTGAGCAGACCGACTCTTTCTTCAGAACTCTTCAGAAGACCGACGAGATCTCTTCTCAGATGTCTTCCTATAAGTATCTGAGATAGAACAATCGTAGTGAACGGTATAAATAACGTGCAAATAGATGAGACGGCGCTGTCGCCTATATAAAGTCCATTGGGCGTGAAAAAGCGATCTTCGAATAGTGAAAGAACGGCTCCACCTGCAAGGAGGCCAAGGATCCAGCCAGCAATTCCCTGATAAAGCGACTCCAGAAAGAGTCTTACCTTCAAACTCGCGGGAGAATGACCTATGGCAGTAAGGATAGCATACTCCTTCCTTCTTTCACGAATGCTTACCGAATTAAGCATTGTAAGAGCTATTATGAAGACCAGAGAGACAAAGAGATTTGTCAAGAAGACTCCCAAATAGTAGCTTGCGTACTGCCTTTCAAGGGTCTCCCGGGAAGAAACAGGTCCTTCGATCGAAACTGAAAGCTCTTCTCCGATGATCCTTGATCTCAGCTCGTTTTCAACTGCCATTAGGAAACCATCCTCAGCGAATACAAGGAAGCCAAATGATCCCCTGCCCCTCGAAATCCCCGACGGCCCCAGTCCAAACACCGATGGTCCTTCCAGAGATGCGACCACTGTATATAGACCTACGCTCGACATTTCGGAGATCTCCTCATAGACATTTTTCAGATCTACTCCTGAGGCTCTTAGAAATGAATCGGAGACAATAATTTCATTTGTCCCTGGGGAAAATACCGTCCCTTCTGAGATGTAGGCATTGCTCTCCCGCAACATTCGAGATATCTCCGTCTGCTTGATTCCATAAACAGGGAAATTGGCTCTTGCACTTCCGAAAAGGTTGTAGCCGAGATAGGCGATATCTACCGGGATAACATCTGAAAGACCAAATACGTCTTCGAAAATCTCGGTAAGACTATTGTCAATCGATTCATCTCTTCCACTTTCAGAGAGATACTGTACCGTAATCCAGCTCTCATTGATCTTTGCTATCCTGCTTCTCGTCTCTCCGAAGGAAAGAAAGATTGAGCTAATTACAAGGCTCATTGATACACCAAGAGCGACAACGAATATGAAGACCAGTATTCTGCCCGGTCTTCTTCTGAGATATAGCCACATGTATTTAAGCATTCACACCAACCTCATAGACCTGGCCATTCTCCACTTTGAGTTTTCTTCTGAAATTACCTATAATCTCAGACGAATGAGAAACAAGTATCAGAGTCGCACCAGACTTCGAGCAATAAGACTTCAAGAGCTCTATTACCCTGCTACCATTTTCGTTATCCAGGGAAGCGGTCGGTTCATCGGCGAAAACAACCTTCGGACCGGCTATCAATGCTCTTGCCACTGCTACCCTCTGACTCTGCCCAAGCGAGAGCTCATACGGGAATCGCTTGAGAAGTTGGTTCAATCCAAGCGCAGTAGTGATTTCTTCGAGCCTCTTTCTTGCTCCTCGCTTTTCTTTCAGGGGGAGCAGAATATTCTCCCTGACAGTCAGATGGTTTATCAAGAAGTGTTCTTGAAACACAAAGCCGAACTCTTTGCGCCGAAGTTCGGCTTTTGCGGAAGGAGTAAGAGCCGTAAGCTCCTTGCCTTCGTATTTGACTTCTCCGCGACTTGGCTCCTTTAGTGTGCTCATAATGAAGAGAAGCGATGACTTCCCAGAACCCGAAGGGCCGAATATCCCAACTTCTTCTCCCTTCTCTATCTTGAGGTCAGTCGATTTGAGCGCCGCCAGAGCCTGCTTCTTCGTCTCATATATTAATGCGACTTCTTTCAATTCGAACATCCTACTTCCTCCCTTTGAGAAGACCTACTCTGATTATCCCACAAACACTTCGCAGTGGAAAACCTGGCGAATCAGGCTTTTTTAAATTGACGAGACCAAATCGGGCTCAATCATAATTGTGACCACTCAAGAATTCAGTTACAAGAATTCAGTTAAGAGACTTCCCCTTGAGAGATAATAATATGATATATACTCTTCTATACGGAGGTGAACCGTGAAGATAATGATAGATATTGATGACATCCTATCGAACTTCAATCTTGCATTCCTGAAGATCGCGAATGAAATGTTTGAAGAAGTGCCAATGGATGTTGAGGTCAAGGTATGGGACTTTTGGAAAAGCGTGCCCAATCTCACTCTCGATATGGAAGAAAGGGTGTGGGAGAGAATTAGAAATACTCCGAACTTCTACGAGTTTCTTCCTCCATATGCAAGTCCAAAGGAACTGAAGCGGCTGGGTAGTCTTGTCGCCCAGGGCTGCCACGAATTCTACTTCATAACTTCGCGTTTTCCTACAAAAGGAAGAAGTGTTCAGCTGCAGTCTCAGAGATGGATTCAGAAGAAAATCGGCGAACCGGTATCGGTAATTGTAAGCTCCAGAAAGGGTGAGCTTTGCAAGGTTCTTGGCATCGATTATGCAGTAGACGATGCACCTCATCACGTAGAGAATCTGCTCGATCACGGAATCAATACATACATAATGGATTGGCCTTACAACAGACACATCGATCACAGACTCAGGGTGAAGAACCTGGGAGAGTTTCTGGACAGTGTTTTGATCTAGTAGAAAACCGGAGGTGAGAGGTTTGAAAAAGATACTTCTTGCTCTTCTTCTTTCAGTCTTCTTAACTGGAAGCATCTTTACAGCAACAACATGGGAAGATCAAGTCATTTACTTCATCATGATCGACCGTTTTTCAAACGGAGATCTATCCAATGACGACATGGGATATGGAGAAGCCGGTACCGACAACTCGCGATACAACGGCGGAGATCTCGCCGGGATAATCGAGAGGCTAGACTACATAAAGGGATTGGGCGCAACGGCAATTTGGATAACCCCACCGGTGGCCAATCAATGGTGGAATCCATGGGTGAATTACGGTGGTTATCATGGATACTGGGCCAGAGATTTCAGGATGATTGATGAGCATTTCGGTGACGTTGCACTCTACAAGAGACTCGTTGAAGCCGCCCACGATAAGGGCTTGCTGGTAATACAGGATATCGTTCCCAATCATGTGGGTGACTATTTTCGTTTCGTAGATGGACAGTTCGAACTCAACTCCGAAAGCGTCCCGACCTCTTCTCCCGAACAGCACCCCTTCTCACTAAACGATTTCAATAATCATAAGGATGAGAGTATTTATCACTGGACTCCCGATATCTATGACTTCAATGACCCTTATCAGAAGCTGAACTACCAGATGTCCGGTCTGGACGATCTCAACACGGAAAATCCTGTGGTAATCTCAGCACTTAAGGATTCTTTCACTTTCTGGATCGAAGAGGCCGATATTGATGGATTGAGGATCGATACAGTAATCTACGTTCCTCTAGAATTCTGGGACGAGTTTCTGAATGGTGAAGAAGGTATCTACGAAGCTGCCGTGAAGAACGGCAAACCTGAATTCATAACATTTGGCGAGGCCTGGGTTAGAAGCGACCCCTTCGACGATGCTGGGGAAATGGTTATAAAAGAGTTTTTCGAAGCAGGAATGAATTCCATGCTGGATTTTCCGCTGAACATTGAACTGAGAAGTGTATTCAAAGAAGGGAAACCAACAGCGAATATCGGATACAGACTTGAGGCGCGGCAGAGCCACTTCGATCAAACCAGGCTATTGACTTTCATCGATAATCACGACATGGAACGATTCTTGAAAGGGTCAGGATTGGCAAATCTTAAACAGGCTCTGGCCTTCATTTTCACGATTCCCGGCATCCCGGTGATCTATTACGGCACTGAGCAAGGCTTTGTAGAAACTAGGGCAGCGATGTTCGCCGGAGGTTTTGAGTCTGGTGAAATCGACCACTTCGATTCTCAATCTGAGCTCTACAGATATATAAGCGAACTCGCAATGCTGCGACAGGAATACCCTGCGCTGAGGTATGGGGAGGTCAAAGTGCTAAAAACCGACCCCAATGGGCCTGGGATCTTTGTCTACAGCATTGAACATAACGAAGAGAAGATCTTTGTTTTAATGAATACTTCGGGAGAACGTAGGATTCTAGCTAATTTGGATACCGGCCTTGGAGTGGGTCAGTTAATCAAGCCGATTTACACTTTCAATTCGCTCTCCAAAAGCTATCCTGTCGAACAAGGCGGGAAACTCGTGATGACCATGAACCCACGCTCCGTCTACGTGGGAATCGCTTCCGAAGAAACTCGTGAAGTTGAGACACCTGAAATCAAGTTTAACGCGAACCTCGAGGATTTTCAGAGGATCGACTCAACTTATACTGTGACAGGAACAGCTTCGGGAGCCTCCTCCGCGCGGATAATATTCGACATGAGAATTGAAGAGGCAGAAGACATCGAAATAGTCAGCGGAGAGTGGTCTTACGAATGGGACATTTCGAAGTTTGACCCGGGAATCCATTCAATTCTATTCAAAGTCTACGGTGATACAAGAAGAGAATCGATCTACAGCGATGATTACCGAGTGATTCTCGATATTCCGGAATTGCTTCTGGCTTCGATTTCAGATCCCGAAGGAGATGACTGCGGTCCGGAATGCAGGTACAAATATCCTACAGACATCACTTTCAAGAACCAGATGGACCTGCTAGAGGTTGAAGTCAAGCAGATAGGAGCTTCGATGGTTCTGGGGATTAGAATCAAAGATCTAACCGACTCATGGGGACCACAGAACGGATTTGACCATGTTACCTTCCAAATATTCGTAGATGATCCCAACAGAAAGGGATCAACCGACCTGCCGTTCCTAAACGCGACTATGCCTGACGGACTGGACTGGGATTACTTTATCTTCGCAAATGGCTGGTCAATAGTTGCGTATTCTTCTGAAGGTAGTGGCCCGAAGTCGTTTGGAACTCCCATATCCCTCACTCCACTGGTACAAACGAATAGAATGAATAACGAAGTAATTCTCAGGATTCCCGGCGAGACGGTCGGAAGACCAGAGAGTTTTGAGGAGTTCAACATCTACGTAACTACTTGGGACTTCGATGGAATCGAAGCGGTATATCGAGACATCTATCCTGAACCAAAGAGCTACCATTTTGGAGGCGGAAGCAAAGAAGACCCTTATATTATGGATGACATCCTTATAAGGATAGAATAGGAGGATAGAGAGAGGCCTAGAAACAGCTTCGGGAGGAGATTATGCTTTTTTTGCTTGTTGTGATTCTGGCCGTGATAGTCGCTGCTTCTCTAATAAGGTCGATGAGTCAGGAAGATGAAGATAATGGAGAGGACATACAAGAGAGCACCGAGATCTCATTTAGTCAGCATGCCGTTTCAAGAATGGATGAAAGAGGAATTGAACCGGAGAGAATAAAGCGCATTCTCGAAGAGGGTCGCAGGGTGGAAATTGCCAATTACAACAGACTGAAAGTAACGGACGACGAAATCACCGTGATACTCGAAAAGAGACTCTCTAACTTCGAAGTTGTCACGGTATATTGGAATAGTGGCGAGCGTGAGGAATCGCTACTAGATGATTGACAAAGAAATTCGTGATTCATTAACCGAGCCATATGTTCAGGTTTCTTATGAAGATATCTTATAGCCTAAGACCCTCTCAGAAAGCGGGGACAAGATGGAAGAAAAGAAAGATAGAGTTGTTGAATTGTTAAGAGAATACATGTCTTTGCCCGAGGAGGAAGTCCCCAAGAGGCTGGTCTTCTTGAAGGAAGCAGTTTCGATCCTCAGTGATCAGGGGAAGACCCTTGCTGCCCACCAAATAATCGATAGAGAAATCAAGAAGTTCGATCACTTCGATTCTCTGGAAATGGCAGGTTTGCTGAACACAATGGTGAAACTGAGCGCGCTTGTCGGTGAATTTTCACAGGCAGTTGAATATTCGCGTAGAGCACAGGCTATCTGTGCTGAAAAAGGCGAAAAGGAATTGTATACGAGAGTTCTCATAAACACGTCCGGACTTTACTTGAAGATGAATGATTTTGGCAAAGCTCTGGCCAATGTGAACAGAGCTTTGGAGATAGCAAGAGAGAATGGGGACGAGATTAACGTTGCATGCTGTTTAAACAATATCGCAATTATCACGGAAAATGGAGAGTATGAAGAATCGGGGATTCCATACTTTGAAGAGGCAATAGAGATAAAGGAAAGGCTCAATATGAAGACTGAGCTACTGAATAGTTATCTCAATCTTGCCGAGCTGTACTACGAATCGGGGAGAAAGACCGATGCCAGAGAGCTTTTGTCCAGAGCGAAATCATTGGGTGAAGAAAACGAAGACCAACACGTTATTGTAGAGACGATGAAATACGAAGCCCGTTTCTTGAAAGGCGAGGGAGATTTCACCTCGGCAATCAGCCTGCTTGAGGAAGTCAGGGAATACCATCAAGAAAATGGAAACAAGACTGAATTGCTTGGAGTATTGAACGATATCTCTTCAGTGTATGAGTTGATGGGAAACTCAAAAGAGGCCTTGAACATGTTCAAACAGATAACGGAATTGAGCCGGAGTATTTTCAAGGAAGAACAGGCAAGGTCGATAGCCCAGCTGGAATCATCATTCGAGGCGAGGGAAAAACTCAGGGAAATCAACGACCTGGCAGAGCAAAACAAGAGACTTAGAACGGTCAATGAAGAGATATCGGAGAAAAACAACGAACTCCAGGAAATGAAAGCCAAGCTGGAGGAAATTAATAAGCTTCTGGAAAAGCAGGCGGAAACCGACCCATTGACCGGGCTGTTGAATCACAGGAAGATGAAATCAGTGCTGGACAGTGAGATTTCGAGAGCAGAGAGATACGAAACTCCCCTGACTATGATAATGCTTGATCTAGATGATTTCAAGTCCGTTAATGATTCTTTCGGCCATTTGAAAGGCGATGAACTTCTTGCCGACATCGGAGAATCTATAAGGTCATCTATCAGAAAGAACGACTTTGCCTTCAGATACGGAGGCGAAGAGTTCCTAATCCTCCTACCTTGCGCAGATGTGGAAAAGGCATCGGAATTCTACTCGAGAATGAAGAGATCCCTTCAGGAGAAGCTTGATATTGAGGTCTATTTCAGTGCGGGTGCAAGGCAGTGGAAAGGGGAGTCCTCGGACGAATTCATTTCCATTGTGGACAAATTGCTCTATGAGGCAAAAGCAAAAGGAAAAGACAGGCTTGAGATAAGTGAAGCAGCTATTTGAGAAAGGTGGATGAAATGAGTCAGAAAGATCACGAGAAGAGCTACACTGATTATTACGAGGAGTATCTTTCAAAAGATGAGTCTTGTGTAGAGGAAAAGCTGGCGCTTCTCAGGAAGTTCCAGCAAGCTTTGACAAGCTCGGGAGAGACTCTCATCGCCTTTGAGACCGTAAGCAGGGAACTGGAGAAATTTAGCGGACTAACCAGTCGCGAGATGGGTCTTGCATACAATGGTATGATTAGAATCAGTTGTCAATCAGGTGAGTTTTCAAAGGCCCTTGAATATGCTTCCGATGCAATTGCTATCTTCAATGAATTGGGAGAAGAAAAGTTACTGTCGATGGTCTACAACAACATCTCCGGTGTCTACTTGAAAATGGGAGATTTCGAGACATCAGTAGAATATTCTGAGAAGGCGGTTTGCCTTGCCAAAAAGAATAACGACGAGCTATCACTTGCCAAGTATCTAAATAACAAGGGAATTGCTATTGAAAACATCACGGAGGACGGTTCAGGTGTGCCGTTTATCCAAAAGGCAATTGAAATCAAGGAGAAGAACTTTCTTAAGGGAGATCTGCCCAATAGCTATATGAATCTTGCCGATATCTTCCTTTATACCGGAAGAAAGAGCGAAGCAATTGATCTCCTAAGGAAGGCCCGTAAGATAGCAAGTGAAAACTGCGATGATTACTCTCTTGCAGATATATGCCGCTACGAAGCAGAGTATTACGAGGCGACGGGAGATCTAGACTCTGCTCTGGAAGCCCTTGAACATTCACTCGAATATCACAGATCGAAGGGAAACAAATCGGACATCCTTCACAGGCTAAAGGCCGTCTCCAAAATCCAGGAGGCAAAGGGAGATGTTGATGGAGCTTTGGAAAAATACAGGGAGATAGCAAGACTAAATTCCGAGGTATTCAGGGAAGAAGAAGCCAGAGTGATTGCAAAGCTGGGAGCGACCTTTGCTACCGTACAGAAGCTCAAGGAAATAGAGGAGATGACGGAGAAGAACCATGAAATTGACGAAGCTAACAGGTTAATGATTGCGAAGAACAAAGAACTAATAGAGGTGCAAAACCAACTGGAATTGGCAAATCGACTTTTGAAGGAGAGAACCGAGACAGATCCGTTGACCGGTCTTATGAACCAGAAGAAGATGTTTGAAGTACTTGAATACGAAATCAATAGAGCAAAAATGTACGGTGGGAGTCTCTCCGTAATAATGATTGACATTGACGATTTCAAGCAATTCAATGACACTTTCGGGCATCAGAAGGGAGACGAGATACTTGAGGCCTTTTCTTCACTTATCGCTTCCAAAACAAGGAGTATCGACTATGTTTTCAGATACGGCGGAGAGGAATTTGTCATCTTACTGCCTTCAACCGGTCTCGAAGGGGCCTTATCTACGGCAACCAGAATACTTGAGTCAGTGAACACATCAGAAGAATTGAAGATAACCTTTAGTGCCGGTGTTGCCGAGTGGAACCAGGAACACTCTCGTGAGTTATTGCTGAAGACAGACAGATTGATGTACGAGGCAAAGAGAATGGGCAAGAACAAAATCCAATATCAGTAAGGCTTGCATCCGGGAGATGCACAATGAAAGACGAAAGATCGGTCGATGGGATTCTTAGAGAGTACAGAGTTTCTATGGAATGCTCTTTGAAGGCGATGAACCGCTACACGGAACTGGGCCTATCCTGACGATGCTAACGATGTGATTGGAAACAGTGAAGCGACCGCATCTACGTGGATGAGCTCGATAAGAGAATAGAATACACTGACAGAGCTATCCAATACTCACTGGCAAAGGAAAACCGGTTATCTACGTCGATATTAATGAAGAATTGGGGGATAATCCTCAACAGACTCGGGAAGAAAGTGAATAGATTGAGCTTCATTATCTGTCGTAGTAAAGCAATCCCATCCTAGGACACAAAGTACCGCTGTAGAGGAGGAGAAATGAGAGTCCTGTTCCTTGGCACCGCAGCTTACGAGGGCCATCCAAATGTCTTCTGCGACTGTGAAAACTGCAGAAAGGCGAGGCTGGCAGGAAATGAAAGCTTCAGGCTTACGGCTTCCGTATATGTTGACGACGATCTGCTCATCGATTTCGGGCCGAATATCATGTCTGGGGCTCAGAAGGCAGAGGTTTCTCTTTTTGATGTAAAAACTCTCTTAATAACCCACTCCCACTCTGATCATCTGTACCTTCCAAACTTCGGCTATAGAATGAACAGATACAACGCCTCTTATGACAGACTTCCTCGAATGAGCGTTCTCGCCAATTCTACCGTCCTCTCTCTCATTTCCAATTCAGTCTACTTTGACCCCGAGAAAACCGTCCTTCTCCAGGCGGAACCTTATGAAGAAATCGAGGTTAACGATTGTACCGTAATCCCTGTGCCTGCAGTACACAAAGTTAAAGAAGACGAGCAACCGTTTATATTCCTGCTCAAGAAAGGTGGGAAATCATTCCTTTATGCGACCGATACCGGCCCAATCGAAGACTCTTCATTCGGCCGTCTTAAAGACCTAATTGATAGTCCGATAGATATTGCAGTTGTTGATTCGACTTTGGGATTCATGAAAGAAGTGCTCTTTCCATATCACCACACTGCAGAGCAAGTAATCTCCACAAAGAACAGAATGAGGGAGTTTAAAATTATAGATGACAACACTCTGGTAGTCGCCCATCACTTTTCACACTATCCAAACCCGCCCAAGAAGGAACTTGAAGAGTTCTACAACCGCTATAAGGTTGTAGTAGCACACGACGGACTACTGCTAGACATATAATGCGACAGTTCATTTATTGCGGAATTATCGTCGCCTAACCAAATCCTGTCAGGAGAAGTCTTAGCACCCGTCAGTTATTTTTGGGCTTGAGCAAATTACCGTCGCCGTTAGTGCTCACCGACTCTGTATGATTTCATACGTCGATTTCTAAATGCCTAAGACAAGTCTAGCGCTTGAGGATTTCATCTACACCCTCGAACAATCTAACATCTTCCCTTTGCAGAAGATCAGAATAGAACTCCTCTTTACTTCTATTTCCAAACACATAATCAATGAAGCCATGCATCACACTGTATAGATAGTACTCTCCGCCATCCTTCATGAAGACACCCGTAAAATCCAAGAAGTTAGCAAGGGGTGAGATTTGATCAAGCATCGCAAAATCGGGATGCTTAGCATCAGGGATTATTATATGATAAGGCGGAACGCTGCTTGAGTTAATCAAATCGGCTATTCTTCCTGATTCCTCGCGTTCCTTCCACTCATCGGTCTCCATGATCAACGCTGGTACTTCTATACCTTTGCTTATCTCCCGCTCGTTCATAACAAAAAGTGCGGGATCAAAAGTCAACAGAGCTTTTATTCTTTCATCGTAAAGAGAAGCAAAATGAACAACTCCTCCCCCACCTGAATGACCAAAAGCAATCACTCTTTCGGTATCAAAGACGCCGGCCAGAACATGGTTGCTTTTGTTCAGTTCGACGAGCTTATCGATAACAAACGATAAGTCCTCTGCCATAAGTTTCATCGAAAGTCTTACTCCCTCCTCAAATGTCTCGGCTCCGGGGAGTTCCATGACTCTGTCTCTATTGAAATGGAACTGGGTACCATCGGAAAATTCAACAACGGATGCTCCGTATGGATGCTCAATCCCAATCACGACTATACCTCTGCTCGCCAAATACTCAGCAAAAGCAAAATACAGCGGTACGATAGCCGGAGTTCCCGGCGAGAGAATCACCGCTGGTAGATTCCTGGCATCAGCAGAAGGTACGGCATCTAAGAAGGAATTGGTCTTAACGGCACGCAAGTGTTGAAACAATATGGGAGGAAGATCGTAATTTTCAGCAAGGCTGTTCACAAAAACCGAGTGATTCCTGAACCACGGGCTTCTTCTGCTTCCCGAGGTATCGTCGGAGGGATACCAGATGTCTATTATCAATCTTCTGGACATTTTTGCATCCGAGAATGGATCGAGTCTTGTTTCATCGCTCAACTCAATTATCTTAAGTCCGACTTCGTACTTTCCACCAGGGTCGGGTACTTTGGTTGTAGGAAATAAATAAGCGAGAATTCCGATTGCAGTAATAGCGATTGCTCCAATAATCAGCGCTATATCTATGGTTCCACGAGTTCTACTCATAATATCACCTCTACCCAATTATATACAAAATTGATCGGAATATCGTGCGCTCGAATGATCGACTACCTTCAAGAAACTATCTGTAATCTGAGTTTGTTTTCAGTTTTGCAATGTTATAGTTGGTCTTGAGGAAGGCTATTTTCTTCCGGGGGAGTACTATGAGAAGATCATTGTCAACCGTCTTTTTCATTCTTTTGTTTCTTACCCTCTTTGCTGAAGTAAGGTACAAATTTGGTGGAGACACCGATTATCCACCTTTTGAATATGCTAATGACCGCGGAGCTCCGGTGGGATTCAACATCGATGTCCTTAGGGCAATATCTAGTGCTCTCGATTTTGACGTTGAGATAGAGCTAAGAGTCTGGACGAGCGCAAGAGCCGCTCTGGAGGACGGCAAAATTGACGGTCTGCTTGGAATGTGCTACTCGGAAGAGAGAGATATACTTGTCGATTTCTCTAATCCGCACATAATACTTCATGGCTCTATTTTCTCTAATAGGAAGACTGGCAAATATTCTTCTCTCAATGATCTCAGGGAACTGAGAGTTGCCGTTCAGAAGGGCGACTTAATGGACGAGCTTGTCTCTAGTGAGGTAGCTGGAAGTGAGATTGTGAGAGTCGAGTATCCCGAAATTGCACTCCGGATGCTCAATGAGGGACAGGTCGATGCAGTACTACTCGGTAAGATACAGGGTTTGTATTTGATTAAGGAACTTTCTCTAAAGAATATCTTGGTGTCGGAGGATCCTTTTGTAAGGCTAGAATACTGCTTCGCAGTGAAAGAAGGAGATGTAGAGTTACTGTCTTTACGTAACGAAGGTTTGGCGATAATTTCTTCGACAGGAGAATACCGACAGATTTACAACAAATGGTTTGGAGCCATTGATGCAAATGCAAGTAACAGTCCGTGGCAGAGTTTCCTTTTATTCGCCCTTCCCGCTGCTCTGATCATGCTCTTGGTGCTGGTCGGAAAGTATCTGTGGAACAGGGCTTTGAGGAAAGAGGTAAGAGAGAAGACGGCATTTTTGAGCGCGAAACTCGCGGAAGAAAAATCAGTTGAGACTCAGCTCTCCCTATCTGTACAGAGATATAAATCAATGTCAGAGACTATCTCAGATTACTACTACGAAATTGACTTCTCAAATGACGGGGAAGACCACGAAGTCTGGAGAAGCGAAGCCTTTGAAAGGATAAGCGGGCACAGTCTTGATTCACCCGACCTTCAAGAACTGGACTGGGAATCAGTTATTCATCCTGAGGACCTTGATTGCTACAAAGGGCATTTTGAAAGCGTGAGATCTGGAAATGAAGAGAGAATAGAATATCGTATTGTAAGGAAAGACGGCGCGCTTAGATGGGCGAGCGAGTACTCGAAGCCAAGTTACTCGAAAGATTCCTCCAGAGTAAGAGGCATCCGAGGAGCGGTAAGAGATATCACCGATGAAAAACTCGTGAAAGACGAGCTGGAAAGAACAAAGGAGAAGGTCTCTAAGCTTCACGATATCGCTTTGAAGATGGAGAAATCAAACGAAGAGGACACGATCTTCCACTCGATCATTGATGCGTCGGCCAATATCCTCGGGATGGAAATGTTCGGTCTCTATCTCCTCTACAATCAGGAAATCGTCACCCTTGAGACGAAGGGCGAGGTGGCATCGATGCAGGGCTACCTATTCAGGAGCGGCATTTTGAGAGACTCTATAGAAAACGGGAATACTACCTTTATAAGTAACAGTTCACTCTGCAAAGTCATAACCGACTGCGAGCAATCGATCTTGGCGGTCCCGATGAAGAGTATAGGAGTTCTCGTCTCGTACCATGACTCTCCAATGAAACAAGAAGAGGTAAAGCTAGTCGAGATTCTTATGGCTCATGCAGTTGAAGCGATCTATAGAATTCGTTCAGATAAGGAGATTCACTATGTCACCTTCCATGACCCACTTACCTCCTTATACAACAGATCATTCTTCGAAGAGGAGGTCGAGAGACTCAATGTAGAACGGCAAATGCCTATAAGCATCGTGATGGGAGATGTGAACGGACTGAAAATCGTAAACGATGCCTTCGGTCATCTAGAAGGTGATAGACTACTGAAGACTGTCGCAGACTGCCTGAAATCCTCCATGAGATCCGACGACATAATCGCCAGATGGGGAGGAGATGAGTTTATAATGCTGCTTCCTCAAACAGATACGCAGTCTGCAGAATCTCTTGTTGGCAGAATCAGGAAAGCCTTGAATCGGATAACGGGCTTCAGTCTTCCTATAAGCGTCTCCTTTGGAATCGGAACGAAATTCGATGCTGATCAGGATTTTCGCGAAGCTCTTATCTCCGCTGAAGAAAGAATGTATAGAGACAAACTCCTGAACAACATATCCATGAGAAGCAGAACGGTCAAGGTGCTAGAGAAGAGTCTGCTTAACAAGAGTTATGAGACGGAAGAACATACGGAAAGGGTCAAGACTCTCAGCAGGGATTTCGGGAAGTTCATCGGATTGTCTGAAGCCGAACTCGATAATCTTCTGCTCCTTGGTGCTCTGCACGATATTGGAAAGATAGCAGTTCCTGAGGAGATACTAACTAAAGCGGGCAGTCTGACCTCTGAAGAATGGAAGAAAATCAAGTCCCATCCCGAAGCCGGATTTAGAATAGCCCTCTCTTCGCCAGAGCTGGTGGGAATCGCGGATGAGATCTTAAGTCATCATGAATGGTGGGACGGCTCAGGGTATCCCCGAGGACTGGTTGGCGAATCAATTCCGCTTCTGGCAAGAATGATGTCAATAATAGACGCTTACGACGTTATGACAAGCGGAAGGCCGTACAAGCACCCGGTATCCTCTGAAGAGGCAATAGAAGAGCTGCGCAGATGTGCTGGGAAGCAGTTCGATCCAGGGCTGGTTGATTCCTTCGTCAGTTTCTTGAACGTATAACGTCGTTCATTTGAGCGAGGTTAGTTCTCGATAAGCCTCGTAGGCTCGAGGTCGCGGGTACGGGTTGCAGTAAGAAAAGAGATTCTTCGTTTTGGAGCGAGAATCTTTTCTTCGTTCCTAGACAAGGTGACAGATCATTCAATTTTCTGAACAACCAAGAGCTTTCATCTGAAGCGGGCCCAGCGCTAAAGGATCTTCTTGTCTCCTCCGCCCTAACCACTACGTCGGCTTTCTACTCTGTATATGGATCGGCTATAAAACAGTTGAAAGCACTTTCTGCGGCTCGCGATCATTCAGTAGGTTTTGTGCTCTCCAGAAGTCTCATCTTTCTTCTTGCCTCTTTTATCCCCAGTTTCTTAAGAATGTACTTACCCAAAGCGTACTCAAGAGGGAACCAGGAAACATGCCCAGTAGGCACTATATATCTTTTCGGTCGGTCGAAGGCCTCCCACAACTGTTTTCTCGTCTGTATCGGAAGAGTCTTGTCAAAAAGCGCCTCGATCATGGTCACCTTATTGCTATCGTTAAACCGCGCGTAAGCAAGAGGATCTATCTTGAACAGGGGGTGGAGGTCGGATTCTAGCAGCTCGGAGGCACTCTTCATTTTCTTGACTGCCAGAGAGTCTTCTTTGAATCTCTCGTTCAGTCTCTTCTCATCGTTCAAATACCCTTCTTCACCCGAACCGCTTCTCAGCGACCGGCGAACAGATTTCAGCACGGGGGACTGCCACATTATCCTGGCGATGTTGCCGCCGACAGTCATTAGAATCAAGTTGTTAATTCTTTTGTCAATTGCACTTACTATTGTGGAGACCATACCTCCAAGACAATATCCAAAAAGACAGTTGTTGTCCCACCAGATATTTTCTTGCTGGAGCAAGTCGATGGTTGTCATAGTATCCACGACGGCCTGTTCCCAGAATAGCGTCAACCTTCGTAGATCTGGCGAAAAGAAGTCCTTTCCGCTGGTAGAACCACTTGCCGTTCTCGTATAATTTCCCGGAAGTATCATCACGGAGGCTTGCAGACCGGCACTTGCCAAATGGCTTCCCATCCAGAAGAGGAATGGGATATTGACAGTGCCCAATCCGTGAAGTATTAATATCGAGCCAACGGCACGTTCTCTTGGGGAAAAATGATATACCTCGACGTTTTCGGTTCCCTTCGTGCAGTTCTTGTACAGAGAAGGATACTTTATGATAGAACAACGATAGTGTTTGCCTTTGAATATATAACCACTGGAAAACTCTATCTTCTTCTTCTCGTATGAGAAATCGGGGTTCATCTGCATACTATCATACCCCTTGTACAGAAACTCAGGCTTTCCATCTCATCGGTTAGCACAAGCGCCGCTTTAGAATTCACGGAAATGTCCCGCAGCACTCTGACAAGAGCATCAATTGAAACCGGATCCAGGCCAAGCAGAGGTCTGACAAATACGTAGAGATCACAGGCCTCAAACCTCAAATGGGAGAGCTTAACGTCCTCATCACTTACGATTCCGGCAAAGCCGTCTATCTCTTCAAGACCTGCAAGAAAGCTCTTCACGGACACTACACTCTCTTTGTTTAGAATGTAGCTTCTTCTAAGCTTTTTGGTTGATATGAAGCTGCGTGCTTTCTTCAGCATTACTTGAGAAACGAGTCCGCTGTTCTTCAAGGTTGCTGAGAAATACTTCTCTGCATCTGAAGAAGGTCCTCTGGAACCAAATCTTTCAAAGAAGCTCTTGGCCTCTCTGAATATCGGAACCGCATTTTCAGAAAACGGATCCTGCCGCGTAATTGCCCGGGTGAGTTCCCTAATAATCTCAGAGCTACCACAAAAAACATGGAGGAGCTCGCCCCTACTGATTTCCAGATCCTTACCAGTACCAGCGACATTCCCGATTTCGATCAGCGGTTCTCCTTCAGAAGGAGGAATCGAGCGATCGTTTGAAGCCCCGATCCTCCGAAGTATCTCCCCTCTGTCGAGCGGAACCGGGAGATCTACAACTGTCGAATTCTCTATGAAAAACAGTCTATCCGCCTTCTGCATTATTTCGGGATCTGGGGTTGCAACAAGGACCGATGCTCCCCTATTCTTGACATCGTTTATCATTTTGAGCAGTCTTTCCTTGTACGAGCTGTTCAGCACGGAGAAGAGATCGTCAATCAATAAGACTTTTGGTTCTGAGAATGCTGCAATCGCAAACTCAAGCAAGGATTGGTCATCTGCTGAAAGTGATGAGACTTTTGCAGAAGGTTCATACTCCAGGCCGACTTCCTTAAGTAGTCTAGAACTCTCTTGATTCATTTTCTTTCTGCTGATTGAAAACTTTCCACTTCCGAGGAAGATGTTCTCTGCAATCGTAAGGTCTGGAACAAGCATGTATTCCTGATATACTGCACTAATACCGATGTGTCTGGCATCGACTATAGACCGCAGCTCAACCCGCTTCCCATCGAAAACAATCTCACCATTATCCGGGCTTATGTCACCACTAAGAATCTTAATGATCGTCGACTTCCCAGAACCGTTCAGTCCGCCTAAAACTGTAAGCTGACCACTATCTAGATCTAAATCGACGGCTTTAAGAACTTTCTTTCCTCCGTATGACTTTTCTATCCCTCTCGCCTCGATAACTCTCATAGGACTTCAGCTCCAACTAGAAATTATCTCCGCCCACTTCTTCCAAGACCCTCGAAGATTATTGCACAGTTATATACTACCAGATGAGAACTCTGCTCTTCACTTTATGACGGGAACAAACAGATGCATCCTGCTCTTCTTGTCAACCATTAGAAGGTAATCGTCTCTTATCAAAAGGTAAATCGTAGAGTTACTCATTCTCGAAAGAACAGACTGGAGCTTCCTGGGGTCGACTTGGACGGCAAACTCCTCACCGTCAAATTTCCCGATCTCACACTCATATCGAAGACTCCCTGCTTTCAGAAAGAATCTGATCCTTTTCTTATCTGAGATCATCAGAATGGAGAAGCCTTGTTTGGAAAGTCTGACAATCTTTCTCAAAGCCGACAGAAGAGCCCTCTTCTGTACCCCGACTCCTCCTTCGACTTCTTTGAAAAGAAACGCAGGCGGTACGGGAAAACCAGTCTCGTCGGTGCATATGGAGAAAAGCAGAGGTCCCGCCTTTAATCCGAGCTCGGAAATACCTGTACCCGCATCGAGCTCTTTCGTCGACAACAACTCCAAAGACTTAACAAGATGCCTGGTGGTCACGTACTGTAAAGAAAAATGAAAGTCTGTTCTTGGTTCGTTTTTAAGCATCGAGATAAGGATTGCTCTACCTGCAGAAGCAGCGAGTACAGTATCATTTCCTTTAGAAAAAATCTCGATAGTATCTCCTTCCTGTGAAGCTGCAGATATGAAATTCAGAGATTCATTGAATTCCTTCAAAAGAAAGCGAGAGGAGTACTCGAACTTCCTCTCCATCGAAGGAATGTTCTCGCCTCGAGCCTTCTGCAATGTGAGCACTTCTGAATCTGTTCTGATTTCAATGTTGTCTCCGTCTGAGGAGAAGATTATGTTTGACTCCTCGTCAGAGCTCTTGAGAACCCTGGCGTAGTCAATCGGTATCGAGAAGACTCCGGTGAAAGGCGTGATTGAAAGCCCGGAAGAAAACTCAAGCTTCATACAACCATCGGTCGCGAAGAACTTCAATCCCCTCCTGTAATAGATCTGGAAATAGCGGAAAGAAGGCTCAACGGACCCCGAAACTCTTCCAAAGAGATCGATCAACTTTGCAAAATCGGAAGAAGCCAACTGGAAATTCATTTCTTCCCTCAGAACAGCCTGATCTGTTCTTTCTCGGCAAGACCCTTCAGAGCGCCGTGCTTTCTGAGCATTTCAACGCTGGTCTTGTTCAGAGCAGTTCTTCTTATCAGATCCTCCACTGAAGAGAATACTCTTTTTTCTCTCTCCTGCTCAATAGACCTCGCCGCCTTGTCTCCCATGTTTTGGAGCCTATTGAAAGGTATTCTGAGCGATCTCCCTTCAATCAAGAATCTCGTTGGATGCGATTTCATCAAGTCGACGTTCAAGAAGCCAAATCCCCTGAGTAACATTTCCATCACTACCTCCAGGAGAGTCTCTTTTGCCCTGTCTTTGACGTTCCTTTCTTGATCACCTCTAAGTCTGATAATCTCTTTCTTGATCGTATTGACGTCCGATGTACAAATATCTATGTCGAACTCTCCACCCTTAATTGAAAAATAGGTGCTGTAGAAGGCGAGGGGATAGTGTACTTTGAAATACGCCACTCTGTATCCCATGCTAACATATGCAGCGGCATGGGCTCTTGGAAAGAGATACTTGATCTTCTTGCATGAGTTGATGAACCATTCGGGAGCGCCACTTGATCTCACTTTATCTTCATCGTCCCTGTTGAGACCCTTTCCCTTTCTGACCTTTTCCATGATCTTGAAGGCCTCCTTTGGATCCATTCCCCTAGCAATCAGGTAGTTCATTATATCGTCGCGACAGGCTATAACATGAGATAGTGAGGCTTGTTTCGAAGTAATTATGTCCTTAGCGTTATTCAACCACACATCAGTTCCATGGGAAAGACCCGATATTCTTACCAGTTCGCCGAAGCTTGAGGGTCTTGTATCTGCAAGCATGCTCCGAACAAAAGTCGTGCCGAACTCGGGGATTCCCAGGGTGCCCATGTCGGTTCCAAGCTCGTGGTATTTCACTCCCAGAGGTTTTAGTGAAGAGAAGATCGCCAGAGTCTCAGTATCATCCATTGGAATGCTTTCTGGATCAACTCCAGTTATGTCCTTCAGCATCCTGATAAACGTAGGATCGTCATGGCCGAGAGCGTCTATCTTAACCAGATCATCATGAATTACCTCATATGCGAAGTGAGTTGTCAGCGTTGAACTCTTTGTATCGTTTGCGGGGTGCTGAACCGGTGTGAAAGTATGAACGTCCATGTCTTTCGGCACGATCATAAGACCACCGGGATGCTGACCAGTTGTTCTTTTTACTCCTACGATGCCACGCGCAATTCGCTCCTGTTCAGCCCTTCTAAGCGTTCTACCGCTCTTTTCAGAATAGGCCCTTACGAACCCAAAGGCCGTTCTTTCAGCTAGAGTAGAGATCGTTCCTGCTCTGAATACATGGTCTCTGCCAAACAGTTCTTCTATAAAAGCGTGGGCCCGTTCCTGGTACTCTCCAGAGAAGTTCAGGTCTATATCCGGCACTTTGTCCCCCTCAAATCCCAGGAAGGTCTCAAAAGGAATGCTCTGGCCATTCTTTGCCATCTCATTCCCGCAACCCGGGCATTCCATTCTAGGAAGATCATAACCGGATTCGAGATCGGTTTCAGGAAAGATCGACTTGCCACATTCGGAACAGAGATAATGTGGTGGAAGCGGATTTACCTCAGTTATTCCGATTACATTGGCCACTAGGGAGCTTCCTACTGAACCCCTTGAACCGACCACGTAACCTTCCTCATTGGACTTTGCGACCATTTTCTGAGCGATGAGATACAAGACCGCGTAGCCATGACCGATTATTGCGTCAAGCTCACGACTGAGCCTCTTTTCGACGATTTCCGGCAGAGGATTTCCATACAACCGTTCGGCATTCTCAAGAGCCATTCTCCTTACTTCTTCTTCTGCGCCTTCTATTACTGGAGGGTGTAGCTTCCCCTCAATCGGAGTCACCTCCTCGATCATTGAGGAAATATACCTTGAATTATCGATAACCACTTCCTTTGCAATAGCCTTGTCTTCGAAAATATCGACTGCTTTGTTCATCATCTCCTCCGTTGTATGGAGATACAACGATGGTTGGTTCTGAAAGTTATCGTAATCCTGAGCAGCATTTATTGCGGCTCTATAAATGTCATCATGTGGATTTATAAAATGCACATCCCCAGTCATAACTACAGGAATGTTCAGTCTCTTGCCAACTCTGTAGAACTCACGGTACATCTTGGTCAATGTGTCTCTCGACATACTGGTCTCGCCCTCGCTAGTGTCAATATTGTCTAGTGGCATAACCTCAATATAGTCGTAGAATTTCGCAATTTCCTCCAGCTCTTCGGTACTAGCGCCACCGATAAATGCTTTGGATAGTTCACCCGAGACACAAGCGCTACCTATCAGAAGCCCATCTCTGAAATCAGTTAATAGGCTCTTGGGAATCCTCGGCTTCATATAGAAGTACTTCGTGTGAGAGGCTGTTACCAACCTGTATAGATTTTCGAGACCCTTCTTGTTCTTGGCCAACATACTTACGTGAACCGGCTTAAGAGAGTCGAGATTTTGGTTCTTTCTCAGTTTTTCAAGCTCGCCAACGCTCTGAATCCCTCTCTTTTCCGCCAGCTGAATGAACTTCTTCAGAACTTCGGCGGTAACCTTTGCGTCCTCGTAAGCCCTGTGATGATCAAAATGTCCAAGTTTGAGGCGCTTCACAACGTTATCTAGTGAATAGCTCTTGGATTTGAATAAGCTTTTTGCAAGGGCAAGCGTATCGACGCATGGCATCTCCCAATCTCCTCCGAAATGTTTCTTAACAGAGTTGCGGACGAAACCGTAGTCAAAGGAGGAGTTGTGAGCAACAAGTATGCTTCCCTCAGTGAACTTTACAAATTCGGGGAGCACTTCTTTGATCGAACGAGCATCGGAAAGCATGTCTTCAGTTATTCCCGTCAAACTAGAGATCAGAGACGAGAGTTCTCTTACAGGCTTAATAAAAGATGAGTATGTCTCAATGACTTCGCCGCCTCTCATCTTTACCGCACCGATCTCAATTATCTCATCTTCCTTTGGGTTGAGACCCGTCGTCTCGAGATCAAAGACAACGAACAAAGCTTCATCTAGAGATGAGGTGTCTTCGTCTATGTTCATCGTTATTTGCTCTGAATCGTTTATCATGTAACCTTCCATACCGAAAATGGGCTTGATTCCATTCTTCTTAGCTGCAAAGTAGAACTCCGGCACTGACTGAACTACCCCATGATCAGTCACGGCAGCCGCGTCATGTCCCCACTCTCTGAAAGTGTTCACTAGCTCTTTGACGTCAACAACTGAGTCCAAAGCACTCATCTTGGTATGCAGATGCAATTCCACACGCTTTTCGGGAGCATTGTCAACACGCCTTGAAAGAGTCGTTCTGTTGATATCTCTGGGAATCAGAACCTCGTCTTTAATCCACGTATCGGTTTCCATCTTCCCTCTTATGGTAAGCTCATCGCCTTCGCGGAGCTTTTCGGAGAGGGAACGAGCATTTTCACCGATAAGTTTGACAGTAAGAGAATCCGTGTAGTCAGTTATGTTGAACGTAAGAATGAAGAGCTTTCCGTTTCTCGACTCCAGTCCAAAGGTCTTACCACTGACCACTACATCGGTCTCGTTTCCAAGAACCTCTTTCATTTTCTTTGAGACAGCTCTTATTTCTCTTCCTATCAGAACCAAATCAGCCTCACCGGAAGAGACCTTGCTCTCTCTTTCAACTTCGGGATATGAGGAATCTTCGTCAACGGGCAGCTCCTCGTCCTCACGGATATCTAGAACTATATCAAATGGTATGGTTCTCTCGCATACCTTTTCGATCGCTTTTCTTAAGTCGTGCTTTTTTGAACTGATTCTCTGAAATGAAAACTGATCGTGAACAGTGATCAGAATTCTATTCTTCTCAAACACCATTTCGGAAGAAGCTAGGTATGAAGATGCGCCGTTGGTGAGTTTGAGTATCTCTCTGAACTGCTCTTCAGTTATCCTCGAAACTCCTTTCTCTGCACCTGCAGTTTCAAAATCTCCAGGTTCAAATGAAAGCCTAACGGAAGAACCGAGAAGTCGCATCGCTTCTTCACGAAAGGTAGATTCTAGATAATGTCTCACGTCTTCGTTTACCTCGCAAGAGAAATCGATCGAGACCTCTCTTGATGTAGAGTCAATAGTTATTCCAGATATTTCAATACCCCCACAGTCAAAGGCTGGATCGGACTTCAACACTCTTGAAAGAAGTCTCGAAATAGGGAGCTTAAGATTCTTCATACAAAGTTTCATGCCTTTCGAACACCTCCGGGAAACTTCCTCGCCGCAAGGTGGCACCATGCAACAGCTAAGGCGTCAGCGGCGTCGTCGGGCTTTGGGTTTTCCTTCATCCGCAAAAAGGCCTTCAGAGTTCTTTGTACCTGTCCCTTTTCCGCTCTGCCATAACCTGTGACAGCAAGTTTCACCTGGTGAGGAGTGTATTCGAATATGGGAACTTCATGTCTTCTCATAGCGAGGAGAATAACGCCTCTCGCTTCACTAACCTGTATTGCAGTCGTGACATTCCTGAAGAAGAATAGCTCCTCGACTGCAGATTCATCGGGTCCGTATTCCTGAAGCAGGACTTCCAGTTGATCGTGGATCTTCAGTAGTCTGTCAGGGATAGGTTCATTAGGCTCGGTCCTGATCGCCCCATAAGATACAAGCTCGATCCTTGAAGATCTCATCTCGACAATACCGTATCCAACAGTACCAAAACCCGGATCAATTCCCAGAACCCTCACACAAGCCGGCAATTACCAGCACCTCCAAAAAAATCAAACCATCATTATAGAAAAACAGAATTCAGTACAGAGTCCCCTCAGATTAGAATCGCAAGTTCATTCTCTCATCGGCTTCCCGAAATTTCAAATGCGAAACCGGCGTCGCGTGCTAAGATCAGTTTGACCAAAAATCCGGTGATAGTCTTGAAGTTACTGCCCTGAATATATTCTAACCGCACGCAGCCTGAAAGAAGTTAAGCAGATATTGATTGGAAGATCTTGCGGGTTGCTGGACTATTATGAAACATGCATCTTGAGAGATACACCCTAAAAAAGAAGAGAGCCCCTAAGGACTCTCACTGGCGGGGACGACGAGACTTGAACTCGCGGCCACCGGTGTGACAGACCGGCATGATAACCAAACTTCACCACGTCCCCGAACAGATAAGATTTTACATTACTCGCATCTTTCTGTCAATAGCCCGATATGCCGTGATGATATTGGTGTTAATTGAGAAGGCCAAGCAATAACTACGGGCAAATGAAGTGATCCGTAGTGAATAGTCTAGAGCAAACCAGAATATGGAAGAACTTATCATCACCGGGAGCTACCACCAAATTCTGGAGAAAACTACATATGGCCTCATATGTCTTTTGATGATTCAATGCGTACACACGTCACGCACACTACATTTTATCGTGTAATTCTCTTAATAATCACAGTAATATTACACTATTACTGTGAACATCTGCGATTTAGGTAACACAGGACAGCTATTCACGAATATTTAGTGCTAATCATATCTAATTTAATTTATTACTATTTTTCTATATGACATATATAATGATATTATTTCAGTACCTTAACTAAATAGAAAGGAGGGAGCTCTGATGTTTAAGAGGTGTTTTTTGATTTTTTCTTTCGTATTCCTGTCGGTTTTGACATTTGGACTGACTGGTGGCGTGATCACAAGAGTGGAGGACCCAGGTTGCTATTTGTATGAATGCGATTGTTTCTTGTATTCAGAATTTTCTTACAGCAAAGAGTTGATAATTAATACGAGATTTGTACCCTACGCAGTATATTGCTGTATTTCTACAGAAGCACGTCATTACGACGCAAACAACAACCCTTTGAGTGTATATGCAAGCGCTTACGGAGAATGCAGATACTCGATTGACGCAAGTCCGTGGAGCTGGGAGTACGTGGATGTTGACTGGGAAGGATTTGGCGTAGCCAGCTGCAACAAATGCACAATAATGTTCTATTTATTCCAAATCGAAGATGACTTTGAAGCCGAAGCTGTGAGTGAAAGTTGTTTTTGCTCCGATCTTTGACATATGAATTGAGGAGGTGATTCGTATGGCTAAAAAGGTAGCGATATTGCTTGTCGTTTCGTTGATTTCGTCGGCGATGCTTTTTTCCGGTACTCTGTCCGGTTACCTTACAGAACGGATGGGCTGGACATACATCGCGAGCGGAAGCGATGTCGAAATGAGTATTTATCCACCGGAAGGAGTCAGCGCACTCGCAGATGAGCGTATTTTCTATGGACAGATCAGAATCGGGGATTCAACTGTCAACATAGCAATCATGAACGTCGAGCCTCCGATCCTCTGGATCGACAGCGATTACGACGGCTGTTTCCTAAACAACATTCCGATTAAGGGACAATATAGAGGGACCGTTATCAATGAAAGCCGTGCCTATAAATTCAGTCAACAGTTAAGGGTCGAATATCTTTCCAACGGGAATTCATCTTACATGACCCAGGATCTTGAAATTCACGCGATCCTTCCAAAAAAGGAAGGCGTCGAAGTCGACTACTTGCTCATGAGTAGAAGAGAAGGTTTGCTGGAAGTCGACGGAGAGCTGATCGAAATCGCCCTGTTTCCTACCGCGCCCGATGGCCTGGCCGATAAGATAGACGAAGTCTTCATCGGAATAGATCTGGACAGAGATGGAACCATAGACATGGTTCATAAGAATCACGAGCTTTTCGAAGCGACCAGCGTCATAAGAATCAACGACAAGAACTACAGAGTAAGCGAGATCAGCAGGGATGGCAGAAAAGTCACATTCGAGCAGGTCGATGAAGATGCCCAGAACAGGCCTCTGTTGAAAAAGGGTTCGATCGCACCTCTGTTCGAAGCCAGAGACGTATTTGGAGAGACCTTCTCTATGAGCGATTACCTCGGAAATCCCATCATTGTAGTCGTGACTTCGAAGACACCGCTTGAAGTCTTCACAGGTGGATTTCCATGCGCTACCGATGACTGCGAAGATACCGGCAGAGAAGAGAAGAGGCTTAGAAGTCTTCTGAGTGAACTTGTCGCATGGAACGAGTACTCCGCAAAACCGGATGTTGAGCTGTTGTGGCTTTACTCCGGCGATGAGATCAGTTCTGCAGACTCTCTTGACGAATACTCCTGGTTGCACCTGATAGCCGATAAATCGGCTGTGGAGCTTTACAGCACCCCGTTGTCGAACGGCATGTTCCTGATCTCGAAGGACGGTAGGATCGAGTATCTTGACGATTATGTTCTCCAGGCGGGCGATGGTTCGATTCCCATATATCAGGTGTTCAGAATTCCCACTTTCGGGATTAGCAGTTATCTTTGGTTCAGGGAATTCGTTTTTAGCAAGTGATTCATGCCTGTTCATTCAGCAGAGAATGTTCGAAAGAACTCTATCTTTCATACGCGTTTCCGGATATTACGGATACAAGAGCAAAGAGCATACTTTCAAATTGGTGTTCATAGTGTAGATAAAGACTGCTAAATCACTTTACTCGTTTCAGGTCGGATAAATTCGCATTTGGTTTTGGGTAAGCAACGATATATCATTGATTTGCAAAGGATGTCCCCGCGTCCTGTTGCAAGTTGGTTCCAGACCCGAGTAACAGGGAGCCAACCTCCCTCCTGAAGAATTTTCCACCCCGAGGGCCGCCGATAGCGGCCCTTTTGTTGAAATGATCCTATTTACATGCTAGAATAATTCTCGTTGGGCGACGTAGCCAAGGGGTCAAAGGCGGAGGTCTGCAAAATCTCTACTCAAGGGTTCAAATCCCTTCGTCGCCTCCAGGAGAGGGCAGCAACGCCCTCTCTCTTTCTATTTCTCTAGCGATTCTCCCGAATACTTGCTCTCTATTCTCAGGAGTTAGCTCTATACTTCTTATTCCCATAGACGACTTAAGGTGACCGATAAATGAGAAGTCGCCCTTTCTAAGAACACACAAGCAATGCCTCGCTCTTCTAAGGGCAGAGACAACCGCTTGCTGAAACTCGGGGGAGTCTTCCTCAAGAAAACCTATCTCATCCATTATCAGGAGATGATCGGATGGAATCTCAATAGCTCCAAGAAGTTTCGTAGCAGATGTGAACCCTTCGTCCACCATCTTTAATCGCCCGTTATCTCGAGAACCTATGAGAAATGAATTGCCATTAAAGAAATTAATGGAAAGGTCAACAAGATCCTCGTCAAAGCGGGTTTCAAACCCTGTGAACTTAGCCAAGGTCTTGACTCTTTCTACAAGATAACTCTTTCCTGAATTTCTCTCTCCTGTTATGAAAAACTTCATAGGAATTCCCCCAACACTATCAACGAAGAATTACGAAGGCATCAACTGCTACAACTTATGCCTCCATAATACTCTATCTGCAACACGCATTAGTATACCTTAATGACTAGGTTCATAAACTCCATGCCTAATAAGCTTCAGAAGATCTTCTGTGTCTTATTTGTGAAGTGTGGTTCGCTTCTTCAATCGAGAAACAAATATGGATAGTTAAGACGAATGAGGAGACACGCCAGTTCTGTTAGGGAAACCCTATCCGTACTGAATGCAAAGGATATGCTAAATGCATCAAGATGGGGTAAAATAGTCGTTGAAGAGCGTCTCGCCGTTCTGGAAGTAGTTTCTCAATGTGCGGTTCTTAGTGGCTGAGAATAGGAAAGAGATCTCTTCGATTCAGGTTTCGAAACTACTTTCTGTAACAGAATCACTTCTAGCAGATGAGCATCTTTGGCGAAGCTACACTAACGATCAACATGGAGTTCTCCTGGAGGTAGAGATGAAGGTTCTGCTTTATTCCGAAGGCAAAAAGCTATTCAGCAAGTCGGGCGTGGGAATGGCTCTCAAACACCAGATGTCTGCTCTTGACAAGGTTGGCGTTGAGTACACAACGAATGAGGAAGACCGTTTTGATGTCGTTCACATCAACACGATCGGACCGGGAGCAGAGAGAGTTCTCAAGAAAGCAAAGAAAGCTCATATTCCCGTCATTTATCATACTCACACGACTTATGAGGATTTCAGAAACTCGTTCACTCTTTCAAATGTCATTGCTCCCTGGCTTAAAAAGAGGTTGATAAAGCTTTACTCATCGGCGGATTTTCTTATTTCCCCAACTGAGTATGCTAAGAAACTCATAATGAACTACGGCATAAATCTGCCGATTAAAGCCGTGTCCAACGGTGTTGACAACAAGAAGTTCAGCAGAAACAAGGCTTTGGCCGAGAAATTCCTGTCAGACAATGAAATTCGAAAACCATTGGTTTTGTCGGTGGGCCTTCCCTTCGAGAGAAAGGGCGTCATAGATTTCTGTCAGATCGCGGAGGCAAGGAAAGACCTTACCTTCTTCTGGTTTGGAGCTAAGATCAGCAGTCTATTACCCGCAAAGATAAGACGTCTTCTGAGAAATCCCCCGGACAATGTGAAGTTCCCTGGTTTTGTTCCTCAAGAGATGATTATTGGCCCCTACTCGGCCTGTGACGTGTTTCTATTTCCAAGCTACGAGGAAACTGAAGGCATCGTAGTCCTCGAAGCGCTCTCAACTGAAGCACCGATAGTACTTAGAGACATCCCGGTCTACAGCGACTGGATGAAGCACAATGAGAACTGTCTGAAAGCCAAGAGCAATGAAGAATTCATGCGACAGATCGATATATTGCTTGAGAGCAATAGTGTTAGGAAGAAGATTACATCTTGTGGGAAGGAGACCGCTCTTGAGAGGGATCTTTCGATTATCGGCCAGAAACTGAAGAGTATCTATCTTGAGGTACTTGACAAGAGACCATGAAGAGAACCACAAGGAACTTTTTGATCGCTATCTCGTTGAGCGTTCTGATTATAGTAATTGTCCTACTTGCTACCGACTTCAACAAATCGATCTCTTATCTTGCAAGTGCCAATCCCGGATGGCTCTTTCTTACTTTTTGTCTGACAGTTGGCACTTGGTTCTTTGAAGCAGTAACCCTTAAGACTTTTGCTTTGATGAGGAGCCTGACAATCCCTTTGACTTATCTTTTCAAGATCACGGTTATTGGAACCTTCTTCAATGGGATCACGCCCTTCTCCTCGGGAGGACAGCCCGCACAGATAGTTTTTATGCAAAGAAAGGGAATATCTGTTGGCGAGTCAACAGCAATGTTGGTCTCAAGGTTCCTGATTTACCAGTCAGTAATTACTGTTCTTGGAGCTGCTGCAATCATTAAGGCTTATCCCATAGTTGTGGGAAGGATTTCCAACTTGGCCGTTCTGTCGATTTTCGGTTTCGTACTCAACAGCTTCGTTTTTGCATTCTTGATTCTATTCTCCTTAAACCAAGGGTTCACGGAAAAGCTAATTCGCTTGATGATCAACTTGCTGAGCAGAATAAGGATCATAAAGGATAGAGATTCGATGATAGAGAAGGCTCTTAGAGAACTGCGTTTCTTCCACTCTTCAATGAAGTGTCTTATAGAAAGACCTGTTACACTTGTCATGGCATCATTGAGTACGCTGGCTCAGCTGATCTGCATGATATCAATTCCGTTTTTTGTTTCACTTTCGATCGGTACTCCCGTCAACTACCTTGAGATCACTTCCGTCCAACTGATACTCTTTCTTGTTGTCTCGCTTATTCCTACCCCGGGAGCAAGCGGTGTTTCTGAAGGCGGTTATGTTCTCTTCTTCAAATCCTTCTTTGGCGATGGGATAGGAGCCGCACTGCTTATTTGGAGATTCTTCAGCTACTACGCCAACATCATTTTCGGTGGAATGCTTTCGGCACACGAAATTGGGTTCAAATCTAAATCTCGTTTCTAATCACTCTCTGGTAAAGATTCAGCGTTCTCTCGACATTCGCTTCCGCTGAGAAGTCTTTAGAAATCTCAACAGAGCGCTTCGACATTCTCTCCATGAGGTCTCTATCTGTAAGCAGCTCAATCGCCGCAGTAGACAACTCTTCTTTTGAGGGGCACATAAACCCGTTCTCTCCATCTAGAACCATATTTGCAATGCTGTCATCCTTGAAGGCCACTACCGGCAGGCCGGATGCCATTGCTTCAAGCGTAACCAAGCCAAAGGTCTCCGTGTGAGAGGCAATCATGAACGCATCACTGCTCTTGTAGGCTAACGTAATCTCATCCGGCCACTTCAAGAAACCTGTGAAGTGAACCCTCTTGCCAACACCCAAGTTTCCTGCAAGTTCCTTCAGTTTGCCCTTTAGAGGTCCGTCTCCAACTAGCAGTAGATGGGAATCCGGCAGAGCTGTGTTGATCCTGGCGAAGTTCTCGATGAGTTTGTCTATACTCTTTTCTTCTCCCAGTCTGCCGACGAAGATCAGAACCTTCTCGTTCTCGCCGATCTTGTACTTGTTCCTAAACGATCTGATTTCATCAATATCGACTTCTTTCATGAAAGGGGCCAGGTCAACGCCATTTGGAATTACCTCTATATGAGACGAAACGCCGTAAGAGAGCAGCAGCTTCTTTATCTTGATCGAAGGTGCGATGACGGCTCTGTTCTTGTCGCAAAACCTTCTATCCTGACCTCTTATATATACTCTCAGAATAGGCTCCATAAAAGGGATATAGTGGACATACTCTTCCATCATCGTGTGATAGGTCGTGACACCAGGAATGTGAAGATTGGAAATCACCATACCAGACAGATATCCTACTATGAGAGACGTATGAGAGTGGACGATGTCTATGTCGAGACTCTTCACAATCTGAATGAGTTCTTTGAAGTTAGTTGGAAGGCCAATTCTATGTTGCTTCTCCCATGGAAATCTCAGCGAAGGGACACGGTAAACGTTCTCCTGAATGCCGGCCTCGGGGTGATCCACTGTGAAAATGTAGACATTGTGTCCTCTTTTCTGAAGATTTTCCTCAAGCATTCTGATCATGGTTACCACTCCGTTAACCTGAGGAGAATAAGTATCACTGAACATCGCTATGTTCATCATATGCCTCCAAACGTCTTGACACCAGTTGCCTTCTGCTTTATAATCTTTACTGTCTTGGGAGATCGTCCAATTGGTAGGACAGCGGACTCTGGATCCGCCGATGGAGGTTCGAGTCCTCCTCTCCCAGCCAGGGGCCGTGAGGCCCTATTTTTTTGCACTGGCAACTGCAAAGAAAACAATATCTTTTACTCCCCCTTCTCTAAGAACTCTAGCACATTGGCTGGCAGTTGCGCCAGAAGTTACAACGTCATCGAAAAGAATCACCGAATCGCATGACGGCTTCTTCTTGAGACGGAACTTGTCCTTCACATTATCAATTCTATCCTTCATTTTGAGAGTGGATTGAGGTACAGTCTTCCCCGATATTGAGAGTATGTTCTCAATCCTTATTTCCACCTTTCGGGAGAGAAATCGCAGTATTCCCAAGTTTGTGTCATAACCTCTCTTTACGAAAGCTTGAAGCGATGTTGGTACCGGAACAACAACGTTCGTTGCCGGGAGAAACGTATTCATCATCTCGAAGGTCATATTTGAAAAAAGACGGGCTATACCCGGTCTGTCTTCGAACTTGTAAGCGTGAATCAGCTCCCTCATCGGGCTTTCGTACTTCCAGTAAGAGAAGGCTGAATCAATGTATGGAAGTTTAAGTGGGGCCATAATCGGACCAGCCATCGAGTTTAAGCACTCGAAGCAAAGGTAATGACCTGGATCTATTTCCTTCTCGCAGGCGAGACAAGAGTTGGGAAAGAAGTGAGAGATGATAGACCTGATCATTAGATCCATCTCTCCCTCTTAAGCTTTCTTAGTTCTCTTAAGATCTTGCTGCTGCTTTCAGCCTGAATGTCTACTCCGGGAGGAAGAGAAGCCTGCAGTTTCCTGGAGTAAGCTCTTCTAGAATCGATTATCCTTTTGTCCAGCACAATCACAACCCCATGGTCACCCCTGGTTCTTATAAGTCTGCCGAGTCCCTGTCGGAAGGCCGTTATCATCTTTGGATAATAATACTTGTTCATACCTTCTACGAAACTCCTCTTCCCGTAATGTTTTATTCTAGCCTCAATTAGCGGTTCATCCGGTCTTTCAAAGGGGAGCTTGTATACAATCAGGAGTTTGAGCTGTTCACCAGGAAGATCTACACCCTCCCAGAATGCTCTGGCTCCGAATATCACGGACTTCTCTGAATTTACGTGGTCTGCAAGAATGCTTGTCGGACTGTCCTCCCTATCTTGAATGTGAATCACCATATCTCCAAGTCCGCCGGAGATTCTGGAAAGAGTCCCTTTCATGTCTTCGTAAGAAGTGAAAAGCACCATTGAACCACCACCTACTATCTTCAAGGCTTTGAGCGTTATATCCGCCGCACTTTCGAGATAGATTAGCGAATTCGGAAGATAGTCGGGCAGATCGGTCGGGACGAAGAACTTAAGCTGCTGCGTATAATCAAATGAAGTTCCGAGCCTAACCGCTTCATTGTTACTGCTTGTTCCAAGTATTCTTCTGGCGTAATTGAAGCCATCGCTACCCCTGCTGTAAACCCACAGAGTCGCAGAGATGAAAATCTTGACGCTTACATCGGGGAAGATTGATGCCATCAAGGTATCGTTTTCCACAGGTGAGGAAATTATGCTGAGGCTATCGAGGCGCCTTTCAAATCGGCTTACATAAACAACCCTCGACTCCTGAGAAGAAGTGATTCCCGCTATCTGTTTCATCCATTCCCTTGTTTCAGTGAGAATCCTGCTTACTTCAGCTTCTAAACCATCTATCTTTTCATTTCTTTCCTCTACATCATCCAGCATCTGCATCGTCTGGGTACCAATATATACGTGTGTCTGAAGAGTATCGGAAATTGCTACGAGCATAGATATTATCACTTCGAGTTCTCTTCCAGTGAATGTAGTTCGGTTTCCGGATTCAGAACTGCCTGTAACCCTGACAAGCTCTGTGATCTGTTTGTCCAGACTAGCGGTTGCTTCTTTGAGCTTTGTCCACAGTCTTCTCAAAAAATCCTCGTCAAAGTGCCTCTTCAGAAATCCAAAGGAATTCCTAACTGCCTTTATGAGTCTTCTCACAGTACCGGCCAGCTCGTACGGCTGAAAGCGGTAGCTCATGGCCTGTGTCAATGAAGCCTCGAGCTCATGTGCCTCATCCACAACGAGATATTTGAATCCCGGGAGAAGAGTTCCGATATCTTCTCGCTCTTCGGCGTCTCCGTCGGAAAGTCTTATGTTTGCTTCGCTAAAGAGGAAGGAGTGATTCGTGATAACTATGTCGGAGCATTTCGCGTTTTCTCTCTGGACGTAATAAGGACAGATCTCGAAGAAAGGGCAGAGTCGTCTCGTGCAGTCGAATCTGTTTCCAGAAATCATTCTTCTCATCTCTTCTTTCAACGGAAGCGTGTCGAGATCTCCCTCGCAAGTTATCATAGACCAGATGAGTATTCCTGAAAGTTCCTTTGACATCTCTTCATCCAACATCTTGTTGAGAGCGAGGGTCACGACCTCAAAAAGCTTTCTGACACAAAGATATCTTTCTCTCCCCTTCATTACCGAAACACGCAGATCATCAAGGTTAGGAAAGGTCCTCAGCACCTCCACATCTTTCTTAAAGAGCTGATCTTGAAGGATTCTTGTTCTTGTAGAGACAACTGCCTGATTCATAGTCGAGATACAGGCGTATGCAATCGGTGCCAGGTATGCTATACTCTTTCCGGTTCCAGTACCGACCTCGATCATTAGATTGCCGTCTCTTTCAATTGACTCTGCGATTTCAAGAGCCGTCATGAACTGCTCTTGTCTGAATTCGTATCCCTTCATTGAATCCTGTAGGAGCCCACCCTCACTGAAAACCAGTTTTACGGTCTTCTGAAGATTGATCCTGGGATTGCCCCTTTCTCTTCTTTCATTCCTCTTGAGAGCGGAAAGCACATAATCCTCCCACGGATCTAGAAACTCGCTTTCCCTAAGTGCAAGAAGAAGGAAGTTCCTCAGCCCACCGTTTTCCACGGTCTTCTCAACTATCGATGAGAGCCCTGCTGGCATTTTCTTAAGAGCCTTTCTGTACTGAAGAATCCGAGTCCCGAGATCCTTAGACTCCGACTGAAAAAGAAAGCTTCTCAGATATCCTTCATCGATAGCTATCTTCTGGAGATACTCACTGTCCAACGACCCATCCACAAAAAGACAGTCTTCACCTCTCTCCGAAAAGAACGAAGGAAGGTCTTCGATATTCATTGAGACGAATGGAGAGTTCTGAGAAATCCGTCTCAAGCTAATTTTTGTTTTTGCGTTCCGTTTGAAAATATTACCTAGCAGAATCTCTCCCAAGAAGCACCTCAAAATAAAAAAACCGGGCTATGAACCCGGTTCAGTGGTGCCGAGGGCGGGACTTGAACCCGCATAGGCTAAACTGCCCACATGGACCTCAACCATGCGTGTCTGCCAATTCCACCACCTCGGCAACGTCACACGTCAGAAATTATAACTTGACCGGATTCCTTTGTCAAGAAGGAAAGTGCGAGAATGGTTTATATAAGCATATCAAAACCGAGTTTGGACAGTTCTTCCTGAATTATATATCTGTCAACGATTGCATTCTCGTATTCAACTTCTATCACTCCGCTGGCAACATCTGCCTGAGCCTTAACTATGCCGTCGAGCGACCTTAGTCTCGCAACTATTCTAGCAGCACCATCTTCAGTGATCTCGTTTCTGATCTGAAATAACCTCATTACCCTGGGCATTTTTATCCCCCCAAAATCATCCCATCGTGAATTAACCGACCACTTACAGCATCCTTGGGTCTCATCGGTTTCTTCCCGGGTAACTGCACTAACGATATAATAACATTTCCAGTGCCACAGCTAATAACCATTCCACGGTCATCAATTTCCACAATTTCGCCGATTCTACGGCCTTTCCCATAGAAGTCAATTACTGAAGCCCCATACAACTTTATCGGTTTACCTTCAAGCTCTGCTCTTGCTCCCGGACGGGGGTCGTAAGCTCTTATCTTATTCACTACCCTCACAGGATCAGAGAAATCTGTGATGACGAGATCCGAAGATTGGATTTTAGGTGCGTTCGAAAACTCTCCTTGCTGTGGAGAAAGCTTCAGCTTTCCCTCGTTTACGATTCTCAAAAAGTCCAGCAATGTTTCTGTACCAAGCTTTTCAAGCTTCGTGTAAAGCGTTCCTAAAGTGTCCGACGATTCTATTTCGATTTCTCTTTTGAGAGCAATCTCACCAGTATCCATTCCTTCATCAATCTTGAATATCGTTATTCCCGTCTTTGTCTCTCCACTTTCTATTGCTCGCTGAATCGGGGCTGCACCTCTATATTTGGGCAGAAGAGAAGCATGAACGTTGAAACAACCGATGGTTGGAAGGTTTATAACACCCGACTTAAGAAGTTTTCCAAATGCCACAACAACGATAATATCTGGAGATAGCTCCAAAAGTTTTTCGAACCCTTCATCAGAATTGATCTTTTCAGGCTGAAAAACTGGTATTCCGTAGCTAGTGGCGACTGTCTTCACCGGGGTGGGTTCTACTCTCCGCCCTCTCCCCTTAGGCCTGTCAGGCTGTGAAAAGACTCCTGCCACGTTGTTCCCCGATTCTACAATCGCCTTGAGATGAGCAGCCGCAAATTCGGGAGTTCCCATGAATACGATCTTCATTTTATCTTATGCTTTCCTTAATTATCTGATTCAATTTTGGTTTCAGCACCGCTCTTTTTGATGAGGAAAGATAATCAACGAATAGCACTCCTTCAAGATGATCGCTCTCGTGCTGCACTATTCTCGCAGGATAGTCCGTCAAATCCTCTTCGTGGTGCCGGCCATATTCATCCTGATAATGTATTCGAACTGCAGACGGCCTGATGATATCGGCGTAAATTCCGGGTATGCTGAGGCAACCCTCTTCCATCCTTACTGTCTCATCACTCTTGGAAATAATCTCTGGATTAATTACTACCCTCAACCCGTCTCCGGGGTCGTAAACAAAAATCCTCCGGGACACAGCCACTTGCGGTGCTGCGAGGCCCACGCCGTCCTCAACGTACATCGTCTTGCTCAACTCTTTCACGAACGCTCTGAGATCATCGTCGAAAACTTTGACACTCTCGGAAACATTTCGAAGTATGGGGTTTCCTATATAAATCACTTTCATTCCGACCACCCTTCCGAAATCTCCTTCAGTTCCTCAAAATACTCTTTATCGGTCATAATGGCATGGAGAGGGGTTATCGATACGAAGTTGGATTTAACTGCGTTGAAATCACAATCAGTAGAACATTCATCTTCAACTACCTCTCCGAATATCCAGTAGTAGTTGTTCCCATAAGGGTCCTTTCTCTTTTCAAAATAATCCTTGTATCTTCTTCTGCTCTGTCTGGTCACTTTCCAACCCTTCAGTTCCTCGTACTTGACTGAAGGAACATTTATATTTAGAGCCGTGAAGTCCGGCATCTTACTGACATCGTAGATTTTGAGAAAATTGACCATGAATCTGGCTGCGGTTTCATACTCGGGATTACTCCAGTCACTGCTTGAGACCGCAATCGATGGGGTATCAGTTACTGCGCCCTCTAGAGCACCTGAGACTGTTCCGGAATAAAGAACATCTATTCCCATATTCTGCCCTTTGTTCACCCCGCTTATCACAAGATCTATCTTCCTATCCGAAATCGCAAGTAATCCGAGCTTTACGCAATCAGCCGGAGTACCATTAATTGCATAGCCGATGTTTTTATTACCAACTTTGACTTCCTTGGCCCACAGCGGAGTTCTGATTGTTATTGCGTGTCCAGTCGCGCTTCTTTCGACATCGGGTGCAACTACAAGGACTTCATGCTCTTCAGAAAGCGTTTCGGCAAGCAAAATAATCCCGGGCGACATGATTCCATCATCGTTTGTAACGAGGATATTCAATATTCGTGCCTCCTTTCACCTATTCATACAAATCATCTTGTATACTTATTTTACATTATGCATCTAGACTTTTCTTTTTTACTCAAGGAGAGAAATATGAATCTTACAGAGCTGATGGACTGCATTCCACACTTGCGAGAAATCCTCCACATCGTTAGGGAAGCCTTTGAAGACTACGATGACCCTGCTCATGATATTTCCCACACTTTCAGGGTAACGGAGAATGCGAGCGAAATTGCTTCTCGGGAGAGGTGTGACCTTCAAAAGGCAGTCATCGCCGCACTCCTTCATGACATTAAGCGGCCTCAAGAAGCTCTAACCGGCATCGATCATGCAGAATCCGGCGCGGAATATGCTTTAGGACTTCTACCGACCATGGAATTCAACTTTTCGTTTATCTCGGAAGTCTCGCAGGCGATTAGATCGCACAGATACTCCGGCGGTTTAACACCTACCAGTGTGACGGGAAAGATCCTCCAGGATGCGGACAGACTAGACGCTATAGGTGCAGTGGCCATAGCAAGGGTCGTTGCCTATTCCGGAAAGGTCGGAACTCCTCTTCACTCTCTCCAATTCGGTCCGTGCAACTCTTATAGCGGCAATTCGCGTAGTTCTATCAATCATTTTCACGAGAAGATACTTAAGATAAGACCGGAAACTTTCTGGACGGGAACTGCAAGAAAAATGGCTGAGGACCGCTACAGTTTCGTTGTGGAGTTTGTGAAGAGGTTCCTAGCAGAATGGGGACAAATCTAAACCTCAGTACCTAATTTCGAAGTTATTGAACGGCTTGAATGGGAGCTCTTCAATTTCTGTCTTTGTAATGCTGGCATAGGATGGACCCCTATCTATTCTTTCAACGAAAGCATCGATTTCCTCATCACATCCGGAACAAACGATCTCCACACTTCCATCGGGCTCGTTCCTCACAAAACCCGTCACCCCAAGAGACGTGGCGGTGTGAAGGGCAAAGTACCTGAAACCAACGCCCTGCACACGCCCAAAGACTCTTATCATGAGAGTTTTCTTACAGGCCAAGCTCTTCACCTACAAGAACGATCGTGTAGCGCCATGGTCTTCTTCTCGAATCGATTATTATCGAGTACGTTTCACATATTCTTTCTTCGCTGCTGCAGTCGGAGCAAAATCCGGTTGTCACGCAGGGAGTATGCAAGTTCAGCCTCTTTGCATTCATCGGTGCTATCGACTTGATCCTCTTGATGCCTGCATCCAGATCGTTCACGACTTTATTAATTCCGGCGACAAAAATCACCTTCTCGGGGCCGAACGTTACTGCAGCGGCCCTGTTGCCGCTCCCATCCAGCAGTAGAATCTCTCCATTCTCTGTGATGGCATTCGCGCTACATAGATAATAGTCGGACTCAAATGCCTTGATCATGATCTCCCTTTTCTCTCTATCTTCGGAAACCGAGTCTCTGTCAAGAAATTCATATTTCCCCGACCTCAACAAATCCATTACTCCAGACTCCTGAAGCGTCACCGATCCGCCTGAACTAACGGTAGCTCCATCGGGAATCAGCTTATGAACTTCTTCGACCACCATTTCTATATCTGGGAGGTAAATCACCCTCACGGATTTGCTTTCAAAGACTTCTATGAGTTTCTGCGCCAGTTTTTCATTCTTCCATCGTCTAAGACTGTTCCTCATCACGAACTCCCTTCTTTGAGAGAAATCTGCCTTTAGTCAGCTCTCCGCAGTAATAATTCGAATTTCCTCTAGAATGTAATGATCTCGGCTCCACGCTCCACATATGGTGCCAGCGGAACGTGGTTCCTCATGTCCCCATTCAGGGGGAGACCCTCTTTCTCTACTATGTCAAGGACGCCCATCATTTTCGAACAACCATAACATACGGCCTTTATAAGGCCCCTTTTCTTCGCTTCAATGTAAATCTCATGAACAGGATCCTTTTCATGTGTAATCTCTTTCATGAGACGGGGAGATTCTCCCTCCATTACGACAGATACGGCAAATCCCTTTTCCGACATGTCAAGTGCATTCAGCAAAGCATGAAGAAAACAAGATTTCTTCCCTTCAAAAGCCAATATCAGTACTTCATGTGCCATTCATCCACCTCCAAGCAGTTTGTTAAGCTTCATCGCAAAGGCCAGATCGCCCGATACCCTTAAACTTCCAGTCATGAAAGCTGTCAGAGGATTCACAACTCCTTCAATCAGTCCTTCAAAGGTCGCGAAATCTGTGCGTATTGAGCAATCCGAAGGTCGTTCTTCTTCAAAAACCTCTAGCCTGCCATCGCAGATCTCGACAGTGAATCTCTGTGGATCACCTCCTTCGATAAAGAACGAGAATTTTCCAGTAATCTCCGAAAGCATCTCAGCTTCCAATCCCTTGATCTTCTCAATAGCTTTCCTGACTGTCATCAATCTACCTCCTCGCTTCTGCTTTACATACAAAGTCTAACATTTTGTTGTACAATGAGATCAAAATTTCTTATAAATGGAGGCGCTGCTTTGAGGAAACGATTCTTTCGCTATTTCGATTCAGTAATCAAAATGGAAGTTGAAAGAGAGGGAAAGACGAAGTTCGAAACTGATTCGGTATTGACCGCGCCTGCAGAAGAACTGGACAGCGACGTGGCAAATCATCTCTTCCAAGGGTTGAGGCTGCACGGGCTAGAAGGATCCTCATCGCAGGACTTCAACGAGATGGAGATTGTAGAAACGACAGATGGATTCAGTATTAAAATCGAACTACATGACGACCAGGCAGTTCTTGGACTCGGACAATCGATCGGCCCTCTCAACAAAAGGGGCGCAGTTTATGAGATGTACAATACCGATGAACCTGATCATTCTCCCTCAAAGAAAAGGCTTTACTCAACGCTTCCAGTATTCTATATAGCTTCAGCCAGGAGACAGATCGGCTTCTTTCTAGATCACCCGGGATACTCCAGATTCGACGTAGGCTTCGAAACGCGAGACAGGCTGAAAATCGATATAGAAGGCGATGGTTTTAGTCTTTTCATGTTCTTTGAGAGCCCACATGAGACTATAAGAGACCTATTCAGACTAACCGGGAACCCTTTGTTCTTACCCGCCTGGGCTTTGGGTTATCATCAGTCAAGATGGTCGTATGGAGATGAGAAATCCGTTATTGAAATCGCGGAAAATCTCAGGAACAAAAAGATACCATGCGACGCAATACATCTGGATATTGACTACATGGACAGTTATAAGGTATTCACTTGGGATGAGAATAGCTTCCCCAATCCGTCGTCAATGATAGAACGACTATCTAATATGGGCATTAAGATCATTTCAATAGTAGATCCGGGTGTTAAGGCAGTTGAAAACTACGACATCTATGAGGATGGCCTCAAGGGTGACTTCTTCTGCAAGAAGGAAGATGGTACCCCCTTTAGACCTGCAGTCTGGCCTGGAGAATCCAGACTCCCGGACTTCCTGAACTCTGCTACGAGAAATTGGTGGGGAGAACATTATGACAGGCTCTTGAAGGACGGAGTCTCTGGCTTCTGGAACGACATGAATGAGCCCTCGATTTTCTACACACCTGAATTGCTCAAAGAGCTACAACAGCTTGCAACCGAAATAGATGACAATGGAATTGAAACGGAATTCCTTTTTGCGAGGATTGCCTCAAAGAAGAAGTACTACGACTACGGGAAGGATTTTGTTCAGACTGATGATAATGGGATCGCTCACTTGCATAGAAAGGTACGAAACATCTATGGGTTCAATATGGCTCGAGCAGCATTCGAGGGAATAAGGAAAAGCAGGCCCGATTCAAGACCCTTCATTATCACTAGATCGTCATATCCCGGCATTCAAAGATACGCGATCCTTTGGACGGGCGATAACGAGAGTAGTTGGGAACAGCTGCTAAGCGAAATCAGGCTAATCCAATCCATTTCGCTTGCAGGAGTAAGCTTTGTTGGTTGCGATGTGGGCGGCTTTGGCGGCGATTGTAGCGGAGAGCTGCTTGTACGATGGACTCAACTGGGGGCCTTTCTTCCCTTCTTCAGGAATCACAGTGCCATTGGAACGAGGAGACAGGAACCTTGGGCCTTCGACAGCGAGGTGGAGAGGCTCATTAAGAAGGCAATAGAGCTTCGTTACTCATTGCTTCCCTATTTCTACACAATTCATAAGCAGTCAGCCGACGGAAAAATGACAATGATTAGACCCCTCCCGATTGTCTGGCCCAAAGACAGGGAAACTTATAACGCCGACGATCAGTTCATGATAGGTCCGTCTATCATGGTTGCTCCCATTTACCAGAGGAATTCAAAGGGTAGGCACGTTTATCTTCCAGAAGGAGAATGGCTAGATCTTAACACGAAGAGAGCATTCGCTTCAGGCCATGTCTGGACAGAGGCTCCTTTAGATACCATTCCCTATTTCTTGAAGGAGGACTCCTTGGTCGTTACTACCTGCAGCTCTCAATTTGTTGAGAGCGGATCCTGGGGAGATCTTCGAATCATAGGTTTTGTTAAGAATTATGCGGAGTTTGAACTGTATGAAGACGACGGAATTAGCAACGCTCACGAAACCGGCGAATATTCTTTGAAGAAAATAGTTGTGCGCAGTTGTACAGATGGAATTAGAATTGAAGTTCTACCCAAAACAGGTAGCTTCAAATGCAGAGAGAGATCATTGACATTCGAAGTTCACAACGGAGAAAGGCTGTACACTGTGAGCGTGCAGGATTCTCCTGAGGGTTGTGAAGTTCTAGTAAAGTAGTGCGAAATCTATGTAGGGCAGGAGTCTCATGCTTTCAAGCATGATTCCTGCTTTTATTTTCATTGGGTAAGCTGCGTAAAGGTAGACCGTCTCAAACTTATATATAGCCAGTC
The DNA here is from genome assembly GCF_002432735.1 of Mesotoga sp. UBA5847. Classification (NCBI taxonomy): domain Bacteria; kingdom Thermotogati; phylum Thermotogota; class Thermotogae; order Kosmotogales; family Kosmotogaceae; genus Mesotoga; species Mesotoga sp. UBA5847. Next base: position 79,241 of record NZ_DJGL01000037.1, read on the forward strand.
TCCAGGAAAAGCTCCTTCCTATCAACGTATCGATCTTCGCTCCAATTCCTTCCTCAGAAAGGTGAACAAGATTAATAAGATTGAACCCTCTCCTCGAAATAGTGTAGTCAGACGAGATTGAAAGGCCAACGACTATGTTGGAATCGTCCCTGAAATCCCATAGCTCAACCGGTACTAGAGATGGATCTTCTCCGAAAGTCACCCTAGAAAAGATAGCTGAATCTAATGCAAATCCGTTTTTCTTCCAGTCAAAATCGACTCTTATCCCCACGTCCACAAGATTTGAAGTTGCCGTCTGCGTATCCCTAACGGCAATATTCGTCTTCAGTGATGCCTGACCCCCGTAAAGCACAGATGAATCCTGAAGAACAACGTTAATTGATCCCGAGACTTGCAGGGGATAATTGAGCTCGGCCTTCCAGCCGAAAGCAAGTTTGGGATTAATGACATACTGACGATAAGCCTCCAAAGAAGCTTCGACATTGAGATCCGAAAACTCGAACGAAAGGGTGAAATCAACGGGCGTGTAGTCAATACTACACAGTTCGAGGTGGAGGCTCGGAAGCATTGTCCCAAAGTCGAAAGATCCACCGGCAATCAGATGGTTGTGAAATGTAAGATCGGAAAAAAGCAAAGACAGACCCTTGTAAGGAATGGGAGACACAAATCTCCAACTTGTGAAACCTTCGTATTTCTCGCCTTCTAATGGCTCAGGAACTCGCATCTCAACACTCGTTTCCTTGAGCTTGAACTCAGTGGTCTTTGATTCAACTGAGTACAACAACTTGTTTCCCTTGACCTGACCGACAGCCACAATTCCTTCTCTTGTTCTGGCAGGATCTCTGACGTACCTGGGAAAGGTGGCAAGACTTGTCATCTCGCCTTCAGATGTGACAAGATAAACACTGCTGCCAAATCCGTTCTCCACCGAAATAAGAAATCCGCCTGAAGTCCAGCTTCCAAGTGAGAAGTCCTTATCGATTTTGTACATTAAAGGGGCATCGAAACCCGATGAGTAGAATGCAATATACTTGTTTCCGCGCATATTGACTCTGAACGCTACGAGCGCACCATCTTGAGATGCTCTGACGCTAGTGATCTGCATTTCCGGGTCTATTGCCGCGAATATCGTCGTCACCCTTTCATTTCGAAGTGAGAGGATTTCCACAGACATAGTCCCCAAACTATTCCTCAGAATTGCTAGACGATCTTTTCCGGCGAAATCGATTCCGACAAGGTGGGAGTACTTCGTTCGCTCAAGCCTTCCTTCCCTGAAGAAGTAAAGCCTTGTTTCGGAGACTTCCTTCTCAAAAAGCAACAATGCAATTTCATTCTCAAAAACAGCGAAATCAATGATCTCCATGCTGGTTCTGAGAATTTCGGTGTCTTCCCTATATAGCGTGTAGTATCTTTGCTCTCTATCAAACCCAATATAATACAGTCTATTCGCGTAGGTCTTTGATCTGTAGTGACTGACAAATTCCCCGATATCCGAAGAGAGTCTGTGGATAGATGGAGTCTCTACTCCTTTCCACTTTTCCGATTCAAAATCGATAAACTCCGCCTTTAGCTCCTGATAGCTTTTACCATATACTCTCTCAAAAGAAAAATCAATTCCGGCAAATCCAAGAATCCCCGACTTTATCCTGACCAATTCCTGAATGCTTTCAAAGCCATAGGTCTCATATAGAAATGTCAGGAACGCATAGCCGTAATTGTAATAGGCCTCTCCCCCGATGCCGCTGTGACCGGATACTACGGTCTCCTCGAGAAAGGGGTCCTCTCTGTCAAGTTGATCCCAAAGAAAAGGCAAGCGTCTGTAATCGTACTCATAAAGGTCTCCAATAAGTTCGCTCCCTAACTGCGCAAAGCCTTCGGTGAACCACATGGGCTGAAGGGCGTTAGGAAGGTAAAGTCTTGAGAAATAGTTTCTCAGAAAGTTTCCAACTTGAGTTGTTGCGGTCATCTGAAAAAGATGACTAAGTTCGTGAGCGATCACTTCTTCCAACCAGAAGCCGTCATTTCTGTAGGGATAGTCGAGACCGATCGTCATTATGTAGATTGATTCCATGACTGGATTTGCCAGACCGTTTGACCGATCCTCATAGCCTCCGATCAATATGGAGATCTTGTCTCTGAAAGGGTTTCCGAACAATTCACTCAAGCCAAGGAAGGTATTTTCTGCAATCTCTTCAATTTGGGAAACCGAACCGGCCACTTCGTTATGGTATATATAAACAAAGTGCTCTGATTCATGCTTCAACCAGTCCAGATCTCTGAATGAATATCCACTTACGATGACCGAAATCAGCAGAACAAAAAACAGAATATATCTTCTGAACAAAACAACACCGCCTTCTTGAAAAGGAGATCACTACTATTATAGACTATGCAAAGGCGACAAGGCCCTAAGGTTGCCGGTTACTTCATCGCAGTGCTATTATTGGTTGAGGTGCTTTATGGCAGAGATTGAAAGAGATAGGCTCTTGGCATATTTTGCAGGAATCGGTTCTTCAGTTATCTTTGGTCTTTCCTTTCTATTTACGAAGAACGCACTTGAATATACAAATCCCATGTACTTTCTTTCGTACAGATTTTCTGTTGCCTTTCTGACTATTTCATTGTTTAGATTGTTTGGTATCGTCAGAATCAGACCCTACAGAGCAGTTTTTAAAGACCTTCTTCTTCTCAGCCTTGTTCAACCGGTCATGTACTTCATCTTCGAAAATGTTGGGGTCTCTTTGTCCACTTCATCCGAAGCTGGAATACTCCTTTCGACAATTCCAATATTCGTACTGATTTTCGCCAGGATATTTCTTAAGGAGAGACTTGCCGCTCCTCAGATAATCTCAGTTGTGACTGCGCTATTTGGCATAACTTTGATAACCGCCGGAAAGGGGATTTCCTCAGGAAGCAGTCCACTGGGGCCGATCATTTTGATAGGCAGCACAATCTCGGCAGCCTTCTATAACATTCTCTCGCGAAAAGCCTCTGTCAGGTTTAGTTCATGGGAGATCACATATCATATGATGACGATGGGCTTCATCTCTTTCACCGTAATCGCACTTATATTGTCTTTGTCAAGAGGAGAGTTTTTGTTCTATATCGGCGGAATTGCTCAGCCTGGTGTCGCCATTGCTGCGCTTTACCTCGGCACATTATCGTCGGTCGGAGCATTCTTCTTGATCAACTTCATGCTGTCCAAGCTTGAAGCATCGCGCTCAACCGTCTTTGTCTACCTTTCAACAGTTGTATCTCTTTTCGCAGGCGTGATTTTCAGGGGAGAAAGATTCGGACCAATTCAGATGTTTGGAGTAGCTCTTATTCTCTTCGGAGTATGGGGGGCCAACGCGCTGTCGAAGAGGAAAATCAAGGAGGGGTCGAAATGATGAAAATGAAGAGCGTCGTTACTACGGTTTTCGTCTTGGCAATGACAATTGCCAGAGGAGTATCCTTTCTTACTACTGCAGATTCAACACCCTCAGTAGTGATCATTGAGAGTTCACTGGAACTGAATATGTCTCGACTCGATAACAATTGGTGGTCAGCAGAAGTTAATATTGAGCCAGGTCTCTATCATTACTACTATTCCACAGAAGATGCGACTTTTCTTGACCAAAGGAATCCTGACAAGTCGTACAAAGATGGAGCAGAACTATCAGTGTTAAGAGTAGAAAACCTTGGAGACCTGCAAGACTTTGCCAGACACAGTGTTGGCGACAGAGATTACTTCAACCCGGTAAACGAAAATGAATTCTACTTTGCCGTTTCACTTCCTATTGGAACTACTTATCAGCTCAGCCTCATTGTCGATGGGAATCGCTACAATCTAGAGTATCTACGCGACTTCGGCAAATATAGCTTTTATCGTACAGACAGGATAAAAGTTGAAAACTTGGAGTATTACTTCGAGATACAGGATGGAGACAACTCAGTGGTCCTCGATTCTCTCGGACTGTGCCAAGAGTTACGTCTTCCATTCATTTTCGAGAAAGATAGGCTTCCCATAACATATTTTGATCTTCCGGAATGGTCAAAGGGAGCCGTTTATTATCAGATTTTTCCTGAGAGATTCGCAAATGGAGATCCCAGAAACGATCCTGTTGGAGTTCAGCCGTGGAATTCTGATCCTGTTTTCGCCAACCTCGGCGGCGATGGCTTTTTCGGAGGAGACCTCAAAGGGATCATCGATCGTTTCGATCACATTCTTGAGCTGGGAGTAAATGCGATATACCTGAACCCGATCTTTGAAAGCCCTTCGAGTCACAAGTACGATACTGAAGACTACCTGAAGATCGATGACAATTTCGGCGACGACTATGTTTTCGAGGAGCTCATTTCACTGGCAGAAGATTCTGGCATCAAATTGATTCTGGATGGAGTCTTCAATCATACCGGCTACGACTTCTTCGCCTTCAAAGATCTCCGTGAAAGAGAGGAGACTTCCCCCTACAAGGACTGGTATTTTGTCAAACGCTTTCCAATAAGGAAGATCCAGGATAGGGCAATGACATATGTGGGATGGAACGGCTACGCATATATGCCTAAGATAAACAGCCTCAACGAAGGCTGGCAGGCTTACGTGGAACAACTTGTACGCAAGTACGATCTTGAAGGAATCGGTGGCTGGCGTCTCGATGTTGCAACGGAAGTTGACCCTCTATTCTGGAGTGATTTCTTCAGACCACTTGTGAAGGGGTTAGACAAAGAAAAATTGCTTGTCGCGGAATTTTGGGGAGACGCCAGAGCACTGCTTAGAGGCAAGTCTTTTGATTCGGTTATGAACTACCCCTTTAAGGATGCGGTTGTGGAGTATGTTTTCAGAGCGGGAAACTCTGCTGCAAAGTTCGCAGCTATGACTAATCTGTATCTCAACGCTTATCCGCCTCAGACTCTGCATTCTCTCTGGAACATTCTCGACAGCCATGACACCGAGAGAATTCTTACCCTTGCCTTCAATCAGGTTGATCTTCTGAAGATAGCAGTGGCAATTCAGATGACTTTCATCGGCAGCCCTGTAATTTACTACGGAGACGAAATCGGAATGAAGGGGGGAAAGGATCCGGAGAACAGAGCTCCCATGATCTGGGACGAAGAGAGATGGAACTGGGAAATCTACGAATTCTACAAGAAGCTAACAGAGCTTAGAGAGTCTCACGAATCTCTTCGTACCGGAGAATATGAAGTCATGACAACCAGTGGCCCCGTTCTCTCTTACAGAAGATGGAACGATCAGGATGAAGTAATTGTTGTAGTTAATCCATCACGAGAAAGCGTCTCCTTCAGTCCTTCGACAAGTGGCGAATTCTTTGAGTATCTTTCCGGAAGAATACTGGTAATTGATCAGCACACAGTAGAGATCCCTGCTATAACAGTTTGGATTCTTGTTAGGAACGAGAGCGGTGAACTGGCTTCTGCCGACAACTCTTGATATCGAGTTCTAAAGTCCCGTCAACTATTCAACCATAACCGAGGTTATTGTCGGTAGTTGATTCAGGCGGCTCATTCTAAACCTTCTCGTGCTTCTCGCTTTTCTATCCATATGCTTCGGGGAGGTAGTTCAACTTCCATAACGGAAGGAATTACGCCTGACCAATCCTGATACATCTTCTTGAGCTTAATTGAGTGCCGAGGTGTATCGGTAAGATTCACGAAAGAGGTGACGTCATAGACGGGTGCATTTCTCGTACAGGTTGCGAAGACTCCGTTCATGCCGTCAAGGAAGACCCTGGGTTCTCCTCCCCTAAGCTGCATCGCTTCCATGAGCAAAGAAATCCCGTCGCGGCCAACCTGAGACATGTCATCACTGGTAAGCATCATTCCATCAAGTAAACCCACAGATAATGCAAATACTCGCTTCTCTTCTTCGGTAAGTCCGCAGTTCCTCAAAACAATCGTATCGGGATCATTCAGCCACAGCCTGCGGTGCATGAAGGACCTTGTGTAGGCATTTCTCAAGCTGTACCTTGCGCTCGGAACTCCTATATCCATCGTTTCCCCATTCCACTCGGGCGCAGTATCGGACCCGATTCTCATACCATCAACATAACCTACTGAGGGAAGCAGAGGAGCTCCACAGCCAAGAATGAAGCAATCATCTCCGGCAGCAGCTCTAATTGTCTGCATTCCACTTCTATACGCCTCAACCGGTGTTAAGAATTCGTTGAAGCGCCCTCCAGGAATCGCACCAGCGAAGAGAAAATCTATTTTCAAATAGTCAAAGCCATAACTCCTTATTGTCTTTATAAGCCTTTCGAGGTGAAGTAGAACTTCTGGATTAGTCGTGTCAAGAGCGAAAATCTGCTTATTCCAATTTCTGTATGCTACTCTGGGATTGCCATCACTGTTCTTTACAAACCATTCTTTGTGCTCGTTGAACAGCCTTGAGGATTCGGAAGCAGAAAATGGGGCTATCCACAGTCCCGCTTTGAAGCCTTTTCCCCTAATTTCAGAAGCGATTTCTTTCAAGTCCGGAAATTTGGAGTTGGTCGTCAGCCAGTCGCCTATTTCCTTTTCGTAACCATCGTCAAGCTGAACCAGTCTGTAATCGATTTTCTCGCGATCTCGAATTTCGGCAAGAAGCTTCACATTCTTCGACAACTCATCGAAAGTTATGTCGGTGAAGTAGTGGTACCAACTACACCAACCTATCCCTTCAAACTCATTAAACTCAACCTCATTACTCTGCTTTATGAGATCAGCATACTTTTCAAGCATAGTCCAGAGGCTTTTATTACCAAGAATAACCATCTCTTCGAGTTCTATTGACTCGCCCGATGCAAGTTCAGTACCGAAGAGATCCACTGAACCAATGATGCTCAAGGTCTCATCGTCCCATAGGAAATACTGGTGAGTGAATTGATTCGAGACAAAACCTACAAGGAGCTCGTCGGTGGCAATGAAGTAATCACTAGGTCTTTGCCCTTTCCTAAGGAGCTCAGGTATTGGGGAGGCGGCAAAGAGACTTATTCCTTGAGAATCTGCGTACTGAACAAACGAATCCACTAATGGTCGCTCCCAGTAAGCCTTGAATGGGAACCATGACTGCCAGTTGTTGTAGTAAACGGGCTCACTAACATCCTGGATTTCGATTAGATCGATCTTGCCAACTTTCTTAGGAGAGGGATCTTCGTTGCGAATTGAGACTCTGAGCAAAACTCCCGATGAGTCTGGAAGGTTTGAAAAGCCATAGATAAGGACAAGGTTTTCTCTCTCTATCTTGAACTCTCTCGCGCTGCTAAGGAACAGCTCCTCTATTCCCGCGATTCTTATCTTCAACACTTCAAATCACCTCACAACCTTGTTGTCTATTATAGGCCAACAAGAAAACAAGTTGAATCGCGGTTTCATTACTGATGCTGAGAGGAAAGACGTTTATGACTCCAATTCTGGTTGTCGGTTTTTCTTGCTCTTTCAGACGCCGGGTTCCTTTCTTTCTCGGGGCAGGTACAAAGAACAGAATCATTCATTTTCTTGGTTGCTCCTAGATTGCTTCAAGAGCTGCACCTAGATCTTCCAGAAGATCTTCAACATCCTCGATCCCCACCGAAAGCCTTACCCCTCCTTTGGATAGACCCACTTCACTAAGCTGTTCATCTGTAAATGAAGAGTGACTGGTGAGAACAGGTATCGTGACAAGTGATTCGACTCCGGCCAGACTTGTTGCTTCTAGAAAGAGCTTGCTGCTTCTTATGAATCTTTTCGCTTTTTCCAGATTCTCCAGCTCAAGATACACGACTCCCCCAAAGCCTTTGCAATCTGCAAAGCAGCTAGGTTTAGTGTTCATCAAAGAAGGATAAGAGACTCTACGCACTTTTGGACTTTTCGAGAGAAAAACCGCTACTTCTTCCCCGTTCTTATTATGCAGTTCCATTCTGGGACCAAGAGTCTTCACTCCACGACTGACCAGAAAAGCATCAAATGGAGCTCCATTCGTGCCCAACCTAATCATTTTCTGTCTAACAAGCTTCTCAGAATCGCCTTCGCTGAAGGCGGCAAAGCCCGCAATGACATCGGAATGGCCATTCACATACTTAGACAGACTCTGGATATCTACGTCGGCACCATGTTCAAGCGGCCTAAAATTGTAGGGAGACAGAAATGTATTGTCGACTATCAAAAGCGCTCCGCTCTTCTTTGTTATCTTTGATATGTTTTCGATTTCCGATAAGACCAGGTTCGGATTTGCCATTGACTCAACATACACGATAGCGGTATTGTAGTCGACAAGATTCTCAAGGTCTTCTAACTTTGACTGGTCAAATCTCCTGACCTCTACTCCCATGCCGGGTAGTTCCGCGATAAGACTCTGAGTCCCTCCGTAAACGTTTTTCGAAATCACCAAGTTCATCCCTGACTTGAGAAAAGTGAGAAATACCGTAGTGATAGCGCCCATTCCCGATGAAAAGAACACTCCGCCTTTTCCTCCGAAAAGATCGGACAGCTTCCTTTCTAAAACTCCTATCGACGGATTTCCGACCCTTGTATATAAGGTCTCTGAGGTTTCGCTGAGATACTTGTCGTCATTTGCCAGGAAGTTCGAAGTCTGGAAAATTGGAGTTGTTACGGCGTCGCAAACTTTTTGCTCTTCGCCACTATGAATAGCTCTAGTATTGAAGCCAGTCATCTTCCCATCAACTCTCCACTATCAATGAGTCCACAATCACTACTCGTTTCTCATTTGCAGAAATCAATCCGGCCTCAACGGTCGCCAGATCAAGGATTGCCTCCCGAATAGAGCCGAGAGAATTCTTCTGACCTTTAATGACTCTGTAGAAATCAGCAAATTCCTCAACGAATCCATCACTGTTATTTGCGTAGAATTTCTCTCGACCGTGAGCCTCGATTTCGATTGTCGCTTCATCCTTGTCAACACGCAACAGGCCTTCTGTTCCAACGATCTCGAGTCTGTTAAGAGTGGCTGGAGCACCATATACAACCGAGTAGTTCCCAATCACTCCGTCTCCCAGTGTCATATTGAAGACCACTGAGTTCTCCGCACCAAGATAATCGAGATTCTTCTCTGAAAATCCGCTAACTTCTCTCACATTCCCAAGGATTTTTCGCAAGGCCGCAATGTCATGAACGCCACCGTCAGAAATGAATCCCCCCACATGTTTCGGGGCTTGCCTCCACTTAGTCTGAACATACTTGTTATCCAGTCCGAAATCTACCCATTTGAGCCAACTGAATATGATTGGTTTGCCGATCCTTCCTTCCCTCACAAATTCGGAAGCCTTAGTGTAAACTTCTATGTGTCTGTAATTCTCTGCGATGTAGACAGGTGAATTCCCCGGAAGATTCAACAGAGAAAGTCCTTCTTTCACCGACGCGGCAATAGGTTTCTCACAAATAACTGGTTTCTCCGCCGTTCTCGCAGCTACGATCATTTCGGGATTGAGGGCAATTGGCACTGCAAGGACAATCGCATCGACATCATCGGAATAAAGAATCTCTTCATAAGAATCGAAGACTTTGATTTTACCTCCAACGAGATCGGCGAACTCCTCAGCCTTCTTTCTTGTTCTGCTGTTTACAGCAGTAATTGTGAATAGATCTTTCAGCTCCATTAAGGCGGGAAGATGAAGTTCCCTTGAGGCGATTCCCGCTCCTACAACGCCTAGTCTAATGTTCATATCATCCTCCTTCGCAAAACCGTTCAAAGCAACAGAACTGGGATAAGTCCATTTAAGTCAGACTTTCTTTCTCACAAAGGGAAAGAGGCTTCAACTTCCCTTGCGCCATCCGAGGGTCTTACTTCGTAACAATCGATATCTATCGCAAACTTCTCTTTGTATCTCGTTTTCACCACTTCAACTATCTTATTCTCCTCGGTTTTCTCACAAAGGGCGAGTACCGATCCACCGAACCCGGCTCCAATCATTCTTGCACCCGATACGCCCTTCATCTCTCTAAGCGTATCAACAATGAAGTCAGTCTCTTCACAAGTAACCTCATAGTCAAGAGCCAGAGATTCATGAGATTGTATGAGAAGCCTGCCAAGGTTTTCAAAATTCGAGTTTGATAGAATCTTCATTGACTCCAGAACCCTCATGTTCTCTGAAACAACATGCAAAGCTCGTCTATAATAGAGATCACCCATTTTTCCTCTGTTCGGAAACAGATCAACCATTGAAACTTCGCGATAGCTACTCCTGCCAAGAATCTCAAGAGCCTTTCGTGCTTCCTCTCTTCTTGAATTATACGCGCCTCTTGAAAGAGAATGATGTACCTTTGAATCGAACACAAGAAGCGTATAGTCGCCCAGTTCCAGGGGGACATACTCATATTGCATCTTGAGAGTATCAAGGAATATCGCCTTGTTCCTACGTCCCATTACCGCCGTGAATTGATCCATAATTCCACACTTGACTCCGACAAAATCGTTCTCTGCTTCCTGAGCATAATTGTACAACTGAGTTTCGCTGAGCTTTAGATCAAAAACCGAGTTCAGTGCTACTATCAAGGCAACCTCTAAAGCGGCAGAGCTCGAGAGACCTGCTCCTTCAGGAAGGCTGGAGCGAATATCAATATCCATTCCCCCGAACTTGGCGTCAAGCTTATTCTTCAAGATCCAGATTATTCCTTTTAGATAATCGCTCCAGTCACCTGTCTTTTCAATAACACTTTCTTCGAATGACACCGGTTTTCTTCCCATGGAGCTCAGGTGAATCCGACCGTTACCATTCTTCTCAATTGACAGAAGAACATATTTGTCAATCGCGGCTGGCATTACGAACCCTTCGTTGTAATCAGTATGCTCTCCAATGATATTAATCCTACCAGGCGCAACAAAGTACCTCTTCAACTCAACACCTCCAGCAATGTACATATATGCTTTTTGCTCTATATTGAGAGAATAGCACCCCGTTGACAAAAAAACAAAGCGGGCTAATGCCCGCCGTGAAATCGCTTCTTCAGTTAATGGATACCCAGAAGGCCGTCTATCTTTCCCTTGTCAAATCCTACAATAACCTGGCTTCCTATTGTTATCACCGGAACACCCATCTGCCCACTCTTCTTGACCATTTCTTCCGCTTTGGCTTTATCCTTGCTTACATCATAGTCTTTAAAAGCAATTCCGTTTGCCCTGAAATAGTCCTTTGCTCTCTTGCACCAGGGACATGTGGGAGTAGAATATACAACTACCTTTGCGCTCATGAAATCCACACCTCCATTTACCCCCTAGGGGTATTAGTAAGTAAATTATAGAATATTTCTGCTACAATTGTCAACTGCTCGATTTAGGGAGACATGTATTCATTCGGGAGAAGTTATCAGGATTTCGCTTTATCAAGAAGCAGTTCGAGTTTCTGCAGTTGGCGGAGTACTGAAAGCTGTTGTTCGTTTACCTTCTGTCTGTTGGCAATCAGATTCTGCAGATGCCCCATAGCTACAAGCTTTGACAAATCATCGTTGTTAAGCGAGGGCTTTGAAAGAAGATCCTTCTCTGACTTCTTCCATTCCATATAGAACAGTCTCCCTGAAGGCGTCCATCTTGCGAAAATCCTCTTCGGGACAACTAGAAGAAGCCATCCCAGGCACCAGTCTGCATAGAGAACTATTGACAGCACGAGAGATTCATCTGGAAAGGAGAGGTATATCTGCCAGTTTCCAAAGACAAACTTCAGTATCATGGACCAGATGATTAAGTAGAAGATCGAAAAAACCGACATGACCGTAGAACCGAGGTACTCATAGAATCTTCCTGACTTCACGCTGCGCATCGCATTCTTCTGCCAAAGACTATAATGTTCCCTGAATTCGTTGAGCGAAACGCTGTTGTTTTCAGCATCAGGAATCTCTATTGAACCGTCTTCATTTCTCTTTAGAGACTTGATGGCCTGAAGCGCCCATTGCTGCTGCGTTGGGATTCCATTATGAGTTGCCTTCACGGATATAGAATTCTCACCGATAAATATCTCTCCGCTGTTGTGCATCTCAAGAATCGTTGCAAGGAAGCCGTTGTGATCCACTTCCTGGAATGGATTCCTTATTACTGCATTAAGAATATAGCCCGGTACATCGTAGATTCTATAACCAATTTCCGACTTAACCTGAGGCTCGACTCCAAAAAGGACAAACGTGAAGAATAAGACGAAAAAAGGCACTGCTATCTGAAACCCGATCAAACCCGAAAGAAAAGCCTGCTGGAACATGGCTATCTCGTGTTCCTTGCGAATCGAACTTTTGCTTACGGTTGTACTCACCGCGTTTGGCATAGTACTGGCAATGTTTTTTGGAAACGAGATCTTGATTTCGCCCGATGCATTTGAAAGAACAGATTTCATTCGAAGCTTCACGGAGTTTCCTTCTATCTCCACCCTGGCTTCTTTATAGGGCCTGACAGAGATATCGTCCTTTGTTATCCTAGAGATTATGGCCTCGGGTAACTCTATGGAAAGAGAGATGTCTCTGGTCATGGCATCTGAGTTTGGTTCCCAGAATCTATAGCTCAACACGGCGATATCCGTTCCTATCTCGACAACACCGGATAAACTGTATTCAGTTGTCATCAGAAACTGGGTGACTTCTTGTTCAAGAAAGATCCTCGCATCGAAGCCGCCGGGAGATGACGATATCTCTCTGACAACACCGGTTCCCTGGGAAACCTCAATAGAATACGAGTTGAGAACCGAGGGATATGATAAATGGAGTTTCTTAGTCGCTGTCCTGTTGTTGCGAGATAGCGTGTAAACTGAAAGCTCTTCAACGAGAAGCTCCCCCTGATCATTCAGTCTGGCGTTGATTTCAACCGAATCGATCTTGTAGGGAGCTGATTCCCTCCAGAAGCCATTTCCTAAGGCAATGAACATAAAAAATCCGCTGACTATCATGAATATGATAAAGAAGTACTTTCTTTCGAATTTCCTTTTCATTTCATCTCACCCTTTGTATTATACTCTGCATATGAAAACAGCTGGAAAAATGGAGGAAGAGATGCTCAAACACAAAAGACTCTTCGTTTCAGATATGGATGGAACGTTCTACCTGGGCGAGCATCTTTTACCAGGCAGTCTGGATTTCGCCAGGGCCATCTACAGACACAATTCAAGACTCGTGTTTCTAACCAACAATTCATCACGTACTCCTGAAGAATATATCAGAAAATTGGTGAAAATGGGCATCGAAAGGAGACTATTCGAGGTCTACACATCCGGGGAGGCTACTGTAAGTCTCCTCAAGAACTGCTTTCCTGGCAAGAAGGTGTATCTGTTGTCAACGCATTCAGTCCGGAAGATGTTTTTAGATAAGGGGATAGTCCTCGATGAAAGTAATCCTGATGTTCTCGTTCTGACATACGACACAGAGATTACTTACGAAAAGATCAGGAAGGCCGCTCTCTTCATAAGAAGAGGTGTTCCATACATTGCAAGTCATCCCGATATTAACTGCCCTACCGAAGAAGGCCCTGTACCGGATGTTGGAAGTCTTATTAGCCTCTTCGAGACATCTACGGGTCGTAAACCTGATCAAATAGTCGGAAAGCCGGATCCAACGATACTCAATATGGTCATGAAAGACTTCGGTTGCTCACCTGAAGAGACGGTTATGGTTGGAGATAGGCTCTACACAGATATTGAGTGCGGACTGAGAGCGGGAGTTGACACCTACCTTGTTCTATCGGGAGAAACGACCGAAGATATGATACCCGTTACACATAGTTACAGAGTTGTGCAGAACACCGGATCACTAGCAGCGATGATTGACAAAGATAATACTGTATAATTACCATAAGTTGGAGGTGATTGAATGGTCATCCTTTTCGTTGTAATTGGAATTATTGTTGTCTTAGCTCTATGGCTCATCGGGGTATATAACAATTTAGTCACCCTAAAAAAGAGGGTCGAAAATGCATGGTCGCAGATCGATGTTCAGCTCAAGAGAAGACATGATCTAATCCCGAACCTTGTTAGCTCTGTGAAAGGTTACATGAAATTTGAACAGGAAACTCTGGAAAAAGTAATGCAAGCGAGAGCAAAAGCTGTTTCAGCTCAAGGTGTGGGAGACAAGATCAAGGCAGAACAAGAACTTGGCGGCGCGCTCGGTAGACTGCTTGCAGTAGTCGAGAATTACCCTGATCTGAAAGCAAACACAAATGTATCACAGCTGATGGAAGAATTGACCAGTACCGAGAACAAGATCTCTTACGCAAGACAGTTCTACAATGATTCTGCTACCAAGTTCAATACAAAGATCGAGATCTTCCCGAATAACGCCATTGTTGGCTTCTTTGGGGGTAAATTTGAATCGTTTCCTCTCTTTGAAGTGACAGAGGCCGAAAAAGAAGCTCCCAAAGTAGATCTTTCCTTCTGAGAGCTATGTCTTTTACAGTAGATTTCTACGAAGAAGGCAGGAAGAATGTCAGAAAGACCATCATTCTCGTGATGGTCTTTCTTGCCATGATGGTTGCATTCGGCCTGATAATAGACTTGATCTTCGGTATTCTACCTATATTCACTCTTGTTTTCCTCTCCGTTGCCCTAATACAGATTCTTATTTCTCTCTCCTCAGGAAAAGAGATCGTCTTGAAATCAGTAAAAGCGCGCCCTCTCAAAATGAACGATCCAGAGGAACGACAGCTCAAGAACATCGTAGATGAACTCTCAATTGCAGCTGGAATGGGGAAACCTCCGGATGTATTTGTGATTGATGATGACTTGGTTATCAATGCATTCGCTACCGGAAGGAGACAAGAGGATTCCGTCGTTTGCGTAACTAGCGGACTTTTGAAGAATCTCGATCGTGAGGAGACCTCCGGCGTAATCGGCCACGAACTTAGTCACATAGTAAATAAGGACGTTCTCCTTATGACGCTGATCTCTGCGCTTCTTGGTGCGGTTGTGATTGTTCAATTGCTTGCCTTTAGGGCACTTATCACTTACCTGCGGTTTGGCGCTATTGGAGCGGCTACAAGGTCAAAACGCTCCTCAAAGAAGAACGACAACTCTGCTCTGCCTATAATCGCTTTTCTTGCGGCAGTTGCAGGGCTTGGCGCACTCTTCTCCTTTACTGGAAGACTCTCGTTGCTTGCTGTCTCGAGAACAAGAGAATACTTTGCTGATGCGAGAGCCGTCGAATTGACTAGAAATCCCGCAGGACTATCGAGAGCTCTCCGAAAGATCGCAACGAGTTCTGCGAAACTCCAGACAGCAAATGTGGCGACCGCTCATCTATTCATATCAGATCCTTTGAAGAGGAGGATAAACAATAAGACCTCCTTCTTCGCATCCTTGTGGAGCACACATCCTCCGATCGCGATGAGAATTTCAATACTTGAAAACAAGACACTGACGGAAATTGAAGCGGAGCTTTCCGACTATATCTGATCTTCAGCACTCCTCCCAATGTATTCACGCAAAGAAGTGA
>NZ_DJGL01000098.1:0-35416 GCF_002432735.1 Mesotoga sp. UBA5847
CATTGCTATCACTGATGCTCTTCAGTGCATTGCGTCCCACCGAAGGTGGCATCACTTCCGCCGATGCTTTTCGGCGCATCACTTCCCCGAACGTTTCTCCGGGCATCGCTTCCTCGCGCCAGCGAGCCTCACTTCCCGATGAAGTCGGCATCATTTCTGCTTGTCCTCTCTCTTCTCGGAGGACGGAGGATCGTTGACGGCCAACGTGGTTTTATCAGCGACCAAGGTCTCTTTGCTTTTGATAGTAGGAGGTCCTTCCCCTACTTTGAAAGGAATGAAAAAAGGGCCTCTGCTGAGACCCGAAGTCATCTTTCTTTCCGTGGGGGAAAAGGGGGGTTGCTTGTATGTCGCGATTCTACTGGTAAATTCTTCAGAACGCCAGGAAATTACCGTGTTTTGCAGAAGCCGATCTTGCCTTGTCAATTTCTTTCTGAATGTCTTTTCGTATTCTCTTTGGTTCTCTCTTCATATCGACTCCTCCTTTTCGTTGCGTTCGATTCATCTCTTACATTTTGATCTTAGCATTGGGTTTGATAATTGTCAAACCTTAAATGTTAACGAACAATGAATTTCTAACTATATGTCGTTTAAGGACCTTATATTCTCTGATCGTTGAATGGTAGGGATCATAAGCATGAATAGATTCGTGTTGGAGCGAGTTCTGCAAAGCCTAAGAGCTATGTCTAGTCAGAACAGAGAGATCAGTTCTAAATTACTCTAACTGTATCTGTGCTATAATTCAAGACAAGTCGAACTTGAGAGGTGTATTCCTTGAAAATCATTCCGGGATACGTTGAACTTGTAGAGATTTTAATGGCGTGTGGGTTTGCTGATAGAAAGAGTTACTTCGATGCGCTCTCGCAAGACCTGGGGTTTGATTTCGAACCAGGAAGAGAACTTGCCGAATTTCTTGATAGAGTTAGAAGTAATGATAACTGGTCGATAAGAGTGGCTGTTGAGGTCTTCTCCGAAATAAAGGACAGTGTCATATTCTTCTGTGATTTTCCAAAGGAGCCCGGAGGCGAGCTTCTTATTGAAGAGGCCATAGAGAGCCTGGGAAAAAGTTTTGAAGAAAAGGCAAGGTGTGTGGTTGACAGCATCTTGTTGAACAATCTAAATCTCTCTCAAGAGGACGTGAAGAAGACGCTAGACGGTGACTTGAGCATCGTTTCGGAGGCCGTTGACAAGGCAGAAGACCTTTCTGAGAACACGACTTGGTTCATCACTCAACTGATCAAGTTTCCCAAACAGTCTAAGGAGATTCTAATCTTTGCTCTGAGAGAACTTAAGAAGCACTATGAAGAATCAGGGCTCAGAAAGAAGAATCGTGACAAGATTGCTGAAAGGCTAAGACTATTCAGAGCCGAAGAGTACGAGGAAGTTGCGGAGGATTTCCTGAAATTCTACGGTATAAGGCCCAGGGAAGATTTGCCTCTTCACCTTTTATTTCAGAACACTCTCAAGTATTCGGGCCTCAAGTTCGCCAGCGCCTGCGATATCCAACTCATAGTTTTCAGTGAGCACCTGAAACAGATTGAAGAGATCATGAATCCTGTGGTAACCGACAACACTCTCAGATTATTTCTTAGAAATCTTTCCGATCAGACAAAGATGCAGATTCTTAAGGCGATATCCGACGAGCCGAAATACGTAGATGAGCTTGCGAGAATTGTGGGTTTGTCGAAGGCGACCGTTTCCTACCACCTTTCTACATTGGGTGAGCTGGCTCTTGTCACGAGTCGTAAGGATCACAGAAGGGTGTACTTTTCACTTAATAAAGAGCGTCTCGAGAAGATACTTAAGAGATTGGAAACGCTGTACGAAGAGGGTGAAGAGTAATGGAATTGATTACAGGATACTTCGAGATATACGATCTGACGATGGCCATTCAATTCTCGCTCAACACTGGTCCGGTTGAGAAGGTGCTTAAGACACTCGGAGTTGATTATGAGCCATCAACGCAGCTGATGGAATTCAGAGGGGATTTGTTGAGAGACACAGAATGGTCAACAAGGATGTATATTACCTTCATGAATGAATTAGGTGTGATGGCTCCCATACTCTTTCCAATTAGGCAGAAGCTGCAGGACGGAATGTTCGTAACAATAGAGGAAAGCCTAAACATAGCTGAGGAAGGCGTAAAGCTGATAAGAGATCGATTCATTCGTGTCTTTGCCGAAAGAAGACTGAAGATTTCACACGATGAACTTAATCGTATGATCCATGAGAACCCTCAGAAGGTCTCGCAGGCTATAGAGGCAATCGGCGGAATAAGTGCTGACACAGTATGGTTCATAAACCAGCTGCTTTTCTTCCCGAAGACCGCAATGGATTTCCTCTCTTCCAATACGCTGAAAATCCTGAATTACTATGAGCGCAGTGGATTGAGGGAGCTTAACATGCGGCTTGTAAAAGGGTACGTGGAGAACAGTTCTCCTCAGAGGATTAGAGATGCATTCTCGAACTATCTAGACTATTATGGCATAACGCTGGACGAGTCCAAACCCTTGTATATAACACTTCAGAACTCTGTGCCCCACACAAACTCCGGTGTAATGACCTATCCGACGTTCCACCTCCTTATAATGGGTCTTGAAGAAGTTACTGAAGATTTCTCGGGCAGAATACCTAAAGAGGTAAGGTTGAGGAGTCTTCTGAAAGTCCTGTCAGATGAAACCCGTTTCAAGATCTTGAAGAAGTTGAATAACGAGCCCGCCCTGCAGAGAGATTTAGTTGAGTTCACTGGACTTACAAAGTCGACTATCTCCTATCACATTGGTCTTCTTTTCAAGTCATCGTTGATAGATGTGGACCCATTTAACAGCGTCATCTACGTAAGAAAAGAGACCATAAGTAGGGCAGCTGCAGATATTAGAAATCTGTTGAACATAAGGGAGAAAAGATGATTAGAGCGGTAGTATTCGATATGGACGGGGTCATTATCGATTCGGAAAAAGTCTATAGAAAGGCATGTACGGAACTGGTAACCGAGCTGGGCGGTAAGATAAGTGTTGAGTTGTTTGAAAAGCAGATGGGTCTGAAGATGACAGAGACCCAGAAGGTCGTTGTAGAAACGGCGGGACTAGATATGAAACCTGAGGACTTTGGCAGAAGATACATGGAAAGGTACATGAAGCTTGCAAGGGAGACTCTAGAACCAAATCCCGGGTTGATCGACCTTCTCGCTTACCTGTCGGAAAAGGTTAAGCTGGCCATAGCTTCATCTACAGAGAGGGCCGCCATTGAGGAACTTATGAGAAAGATTAACGTACTCGATTACTTCGAGGTAGTTGTGGGTGGTGATGAAGTTCATGAATCTAAACCCTCACCTATTATCTATCTCAGAGCTGCGGAGCTTCTTGGAGTCAAGCCTGAAGAGTGTGTTGTTGTTGAAGACTCGCCAAATGGAATAAGAAGTGGCGTTAGAGCTGGAATGGAAGTGCTGGGTGTTAGAAATGAAGAGAATGCCCATCTAGATTTGTCTTTCTCGAAAGATGTTTTCGAAGATCTTTACGGAGTAAAAGAGTATCTCGAAAAACTTCTTGAGAGTTAGTCGAAAAGCAAGTTTTCCAGGCGCTTGAGATTCCTTATCTCCACTGTGTTTCTATCAGGCATGGAAATGATCCCGTCTCTTTCAAGTTCCGAGAAGTTTCTGGACACCACCTCTCTCGTTGATCCTATTAGACTGGCCAGAGTCTTCTTTGTGCAGGGAAGCTTCAAAGTTTGGGAGTCCTTTTCAAGAGATAATTCAAGCAGATAACTGGCGATCTTTTTCTTCACAGTGGATAGTGAAAGAATCTCGATTATGCTTGACAGATTCAAGATCTTCTCGGAAATGCTTCTGAGATAAGTGAGAAGAAAGCACTGATTCTTGAAAGGATACAGAAGCACTTTCTTGGGGATGTTGAGAATCTCCGAATCCACCTCTGAAACCACATAAGAAGCATACCTTCTTCCTGCAAAAACCAACGCCTCGCCGAACATCTGCCCCTTTTCCAGACGGTTCATAATCTGTTCCTGGCCTGAAGGCAAAAACTTCGATATTCGGAGTTTGCCTTCGAGAACAAGACTTAGCGAATCGCACCGATCATCGGGAGTGTACAAGACCTGGTTGCTTGAAGAGTGCATCCTTCGAGAGCCAACAAGTATTTCATCTATTTCGCCGGAGGTCAAATCGCTGAAAAGGTCTATGGTATGCAGCATCTACTTATCAACCCTGTACCAGTACTCGTATTCCATCTTAAACCCGACTCTTGAATAGAGTCTTATTGCATTTATGTTAGGTTTGTCTACTTGAAGATAGGCGATTCTAGCGCCCCTTTTCTTTCCGAGTTCCAGCAGTTTCTCGGTTATCTGTATTCCATAACCCTTTCGCCTTTCAGTTTCGAGGACAGCTATTCCGAATAATCCTATATGGTCTCCTTCAATGACTGCCAAACCACAACCAACATCGTTTCCCTCCTTCTTGAGTAGCACGAAGAAGCTCTCGGATATTAGCATCGAAAGAAGTTTCTTTGCCCAAGACTTATTACCCCGTGCTCTCTTGTTAAGTGAGAAAAAGATGTCGAGCCATCTTTCTTCCGGTGTTGGGAAGATATCGAGATCGGAGATATCTAACCTTTTGCTGTCCAAGGTCTTAGTCATGACGAGAGCCCTGTCTATCTCTTGAAAGCCCATCTCTTCAAGGGTTTTGTCAAGGAAGACCGGCTTAGACTCCTGTGTCAATTTGAACATTGGAGGCAGATCCCTGGAACGGTAAAATGATCTGACCTCTTCGATCTTATGAGAAAGAGATTCGTGAGAATCATATAGTGGATATACTGAGTTTGACCTGTTTGTGTATCCGCCGGCGCATCTCATTATCCATCCATCCCTCAACCTGCTGTAGGCGGCGGGCCAGGAGTTCAACGTAATCTCTTCAAGCTTCCTGATCCTTGACATAGTATCTCCAATCTCACCAATTTCAGGTAAATTTTACGTCATAACTGACTAGCCATTTATTGTTGACATGAGTGCGGTAAATCACTGGTTTCTTGATGAGCTGCTGCCTCTGACATGATACGTTATGACCTATGCAGAAGGCAACTCCACTAAGGAAATTCCAGGCTGATGGGATCGAAAGAAACTCGACACAAATATCCCTCAATTGTTGATTTCTGAAGCAAATCTTAGCCAATTCATTTACTGATTCATCCAACAGATTCACGGTGAGCTGATCTTATGCGGCAAATCGCTTAGTCTCAAGTGCTTTCTGCCAGATATTCTCGAACACTCTCGACAGTTGGTTCGATCGCCTTTCTTTTTGTTAAATCGACGGCCGTTTCATACGCAGCAAGCATGCCTTTTTCATCGTCGGAAAATTCTTGTCCGTGCCTCTTCTTCATCTTAAGCTTTAATCTCAAGAGAGACATGAGGATTTTGTCTTTGATATTCAGTTTATTGAAGTCAAAGCCCCCCTTAGGTGATGAAATTCTGCATGGCATATCATTTCAGGAGTTAAGTTCTTGAGCTTAATCTCTTCTAGTACTTCTGGTCTTGCCGGTGATGCTCCTACCGAGAAGAGAACTACCTTCTTATTTCTTAAGGTTTCGAAGTTCTCATTTATCACATTTATACCAATAAGCTCGCTCGCATAGAGAGAGCCGCCGAAGACAACACATTCGTAACTATGAAACTTCTTGGCATCGAAACTATCTGCAGCGAACAGATCTGCCTACAGTTCTTCTGCAATCCACGTCGCATACTTTTCCGAGCTACCATACCGGCTCTTGGATAAAAACAGCTACTCTTGGCACAAGATTTCCCTCCTGTTTTTCTTAACTCTCCTTCTCATTCTAACAGCAAAGGTAGCGATCTAGTCTTGCCAAGAGAGTTCAGAAGAACTATCTAAAAGGGCCATTCAAGTTCAACTATTCAGAAGATTCCTTTCAACCTTGTTATCTAGATCTTTCTAATGTAGAATTGAGACGCTTACCTTACTACATAGGAGGCCTACAATGATTCGAAAGTTCATAGCCTATTATCGGCCACATTTGAGGCTTTTCATACTTGACATGGCCTGTGCTTTTATGATCGCTGGAATAGATCTGGTGTTCCCTAGATTCACCACATTAGCGCTTGACAACTATATACCATCCGGGAATATGAGAGGTATAGTGATCATCTCAGTGATTATGGCGATGCTGTTCATATTGAGGGCCGTCTTCAACTACATTGTCAACTACTGGGGTCATGTTGTGGGAGTAAGAATGGAATACAACATGAGAAAGGATATCTTCTCCCATCTCCAGACTCTTTCTTTTAGTTATTTTGACAAGGTAAGAACAGGAAAGATAATGTCGCGAATCGTCAATGACCTAAGAGAGATAACTGAACTCGCTCATCACGGGCCTGAAGATCTTTTCATTTCGGTCGTCACTCTGGTCGGAGCTTTCGTCATTCTCATGCAGAATGACTGGAGGCTCACTCTTGTGGTCTTTGCTTACATACCTTTCATGATTTGGTACGGAATCAAGAAGAGGCAGAAGATGGCAAGGGCATTCAGACTCGTGAGGAAGAAGATTGCCAATGTGAATGCTCAACTGGAAAACAGTATTTCGGGAATAAGGGTTGCACAATCGTTCACCAACGAGGAATTCGAAAAGAACAAGTTCGATCTTGGGAATCAGGAGTTCAAAGAGTCGAGACAGTTTGCATTCAAATCAATGGCTGAGATGACAACCGGTATCGACCTGATGATGAACATGCTCAAGGTCACCGTGCTCGCTCTTGGAGGTTATTTGACTTACTCAGGCGAGATAACGATTGGCGCCTTTGTCGCCTATTTTCTATATGTGGACCTCTTCTTGCAGCCTATAAGAAGACTTATGCAGTTCGCTCAGCAATATGAAGACGGTATGTCTGGATTTGAAAGGTTTGTAGAGATAATGGAGACAAAATCCAGTATCACCGATTCTCCTGACGCTATTGAACTGACAGATGTCAGGGGAGATGTAAGAGTAGAGGGGGTATCTTTCGCATACGACGGCGGAGAAAACGTTCTGAAGGATATCAGCCTTCATATTCCAGCAGGAGAAATGGTGGCTCTTGTCGGCCCTTCTGGGGGAGGGAAGACAACGTTATGTCATCTGATACCGAGGTTCTATGATGTCAATAGCGGAAAGATCACTATAGACGGAATAGATATACGAAATGTGACTCTGCATTCCTTAAGAAGCCATATAGGGATAGTTCAGCAGGATGTTTTCCTTTTTGCAGGAAGCATTCGTGACAATATCGCGTATGGCAAGGGCGACGCTACAGACGAAGAGATAGTTGAAGCGGCTAAGAGAGCAAATATCCATGACTTCATTCTGAGCCTGGAAAATGGGTACGATTCGTATGTCGGCGAAAGAGGCGTAATGCTTTCAGGTGGTCAGAAACAGAGAATTTCAATTGCCAGGGTATTTCTCAAGAATCCTCCGCTTCTGATACTGGATGAGGCTACCTCTGCTCTTGACAATGAAACGGAACTCAAGATACAAGAGTCTCTGGAAGCCTTATCAAAAGGCCGTACCACACTGGTAATTGCTCACAGGCTTTCAACGATAAAGAATGCAGACGAGATAGTTGTCATAACAAGTGACGGAATAATTGAGAGAGGCTCTCATGACGAGCTTCTCGAGAAGGGTGGGCACTACGCGAGACTCTACAGGGCTCAATTCAAGGGTTACATCCCCGACATGTGATTGCTTCTTTCTATGTAAACGTATCTGTCAGGTAAGCTGAGGACAGTTGTGATGAACTCCTCGAGGATGCTCTTGGGAATACTCCTGAAAGAGTTTCCAAAGTAGGTTTCTTCAAGATGTTGCTCAACTTTCTGCCAGTAATCGGGATCTAAGGAGGCTGGCTCGGAAGGCCTTGATGACGATGAGGGCTTGAATTTACCTTCAGAAAGCGATTCGTGCAGCTGGAGTTTTTCAACCGTCTCCCAGTTATCCGAGTATCTTGTTGGGAAGAGACAACTCCTTACTCTGTATCTCATACTTTCACCCCCTTGAAGATTATGACTCTCAATCTGGACATTAAGGTTTATTTGTTATACTTAAAGCTAGCCGGAGTTCTTTGGAGGGATGCTTATGGACATAGAGAGAGGTTTTCTTTTCAAATGGTATGAGCGTCAGTTACTTGTAGAAGGAGTGACTAAGCCTTTGCTTCTTCGACTTGCCGGGGAGACATTCGGTGGACTATCAAGTGAGATAGAAGAACGAATAGCTGAATTGTTGATAAGGAGCGGCCTATCCGGGATTACTGGAGACTTTCCCAGGCAGAAAATCCTTCCCTTCTACTCTCCGTTGATCTACAGGCAGAAAGCTACAATAGAATTCATTGACGGGGACGAGATAAGCATTGAAGAAGATGAAGGGAAGAAGATTGTTGCTTTTCCTCACACTCTACCGTTAATATACGCTCCGGTGATCGCCGCAAATGTATTCTTCCAGTTGATGAGTGACGCGTCGAGCGAAGCCCCCGTAAAAGAACTCCCAGTAAGTCTTGACAGGTTAATTAGAAAGGGCAGAGTGATGGTTATTGGAGCAGGTGGATTAGGGTGTCCCCTAATAAAGACCTTGCTTGATAGCGGGGTTGATGATGTTTGCATTGTTGAGCCCGGTGAAGTGAAGCTTAACAATTTGCACCGACAAATTTTGTACGATTATGGAGATATAGGTCTTTCAAAAGCAAGTGTTATTGAGCGAAAGATTTCACAGTATTACAGTGGAGTAAGCGCAAAAGTTTATCGGAAGCAGTTTGATCCGGAGCTAATTAGATCTGAAAGACCGGATATTGTTGTCAGCTGTGTTGACAACTATGATGCCAGGTATCTGATAAACGATTCGTGCTATCGAAATGGAGTCCCTTTCGTCGATTCTGGAGTCGAAGGCTTCAGCGGCTATGCTATGTTTAGGGATAGAGAATCGCCATGCTACAGGTGTTTCATGGGCGACAACAGAAAGGATACCGCTGCTCCCAAAGGAATACTGCCGTTTGCCAGCTACTTCGGCGGATTGCTTGAAGCAGCAATCGTGATAAGCTACCTCAACAAAAGACCTTATGAAGGTGAAGTCTTCTCTTTCGATCTGAAGAGAAACCGATTCGAGGAAATATCGGTTGAGCGCAGGGAAGACTGCCCGATCTGTTCTAAAGCGAAGAGGTGACTCTCTTGGAAGTTGTATACGGAGACAGGAAGTGGGATTTCGACAGAGATTTGACATATGGAGAACTTTTAGAGGAGACTCGACTCGGGAGAGTCTCAGTTCTGGTTATGGTGAATGGCCGTCTGGTAAGGCAGGGAGAGTTGATTCCGGCCAAGTCAAGAGTTCTCATAATCAATGCTGCCAACGGCGGATAAACTGGCGCATACTTACGCATACTTGCGTATAAGATCAGTTGGAGCGATTTATTAAGCTCTATCGGTTTGTGGGAGAATTGAGTTTTTTTGTACATTGGCTCTTTTGAATGTAGAATTTTGATGGATAGTTTAAATAAAAACGGAGGTGTAGAAATTGGAAAAGAAAAGGGTTTTGATTCTCGGCGCCGCAGGACGCGATTTTCACAACTTCAATACTTATTATCGGGATAATGACGAATTCGAAGTTGTAGCCTTCACGGCAACGCAGATTCCCGGTATCGATGGAAAGAAGTATCCTGCGGAACTCGCAGGCAGGCTCTATGCTAACGGCATCCCGATATTGCCAGAAGATGACTATGGAAAGTTGATTGACGAGCACAAGATCGATCAGGTAGTGCTTGCATACAGCGACCTTCCGAATCAATATGTTATGGAGAGGGCGGCAATAGCCAATGCTCACGGAGCAGACTTCGTACTTCTTGGTCCGAGCAAGACGATGGTCAAATCCTCGAAACCGGTAATCTCTATCTGCGCAGTTAGAACAGGTTGTGGCAAGAGCCAGACAACGAGAAGGGTCCTAGACATTCTGAGGGCAAAGGGAAAGAAAGTTGTATCGATAAGACATCCCATGCCATATGGAGACCTTGTGAAGCAGAAGGTTCAAAGATTCGCCGATTATTCGGATCTCGACAAACACGAATGCACGATAGAAGAAAGAGAAGAATATGAGCCTCACATAGACCGTAAAGCAGTTATCTACGCAGGCGTTGACTACGAGGCGATCCTCAGAGAAGCAGAAAAAGAAGATGTAGACGTAATTATCTGGGATGGCGGAAACAACGACTTTTCCTTCTACAAGACAGATCTATTTATCACTGTAGTTGACCCTCACAGAGCCGGTCACGAGACTACATATTACCCCGGCTTCACAAATCTGATGATGGCCGATGTAATCGTTATCAACAAGGAAGAAACCGCTTCTCCGGAGGACATCGATACCGTCAGACAGAATATTGCGAAACACAACCCCGATGCAATCGTTGTCGATGGTGCTTCACCGATCACAGTAGAGGGGGGCAAGGCATCTGAAATAAAGGGCAAGAGAGTACTGGTTGTTGAGGACGGACCGACTCTAACCCATGGTGGAATGAGATATGGGGCCGGCTGGGTAGCTGCCAAGAAATTCGGTGCTGGAGAGATAGTCGATCCAAGACCGTATGCAGTTGGATCACTCATTGCGACTTACGAGAAGTACAATCACTTGGATCAAATCCTTCCGGCCATGGGATATGGCGAAAAGCAGATGAAGGAGCTTGAGGAGACCATTAACAAGGCAGACGTTGATCTCGTCATAATTGGAACCCCGATAGACTTGAGAAGAGTCATCGACATAAAGAAACCGGCAGTTAGGATAGGCTACGAGCTTCAGGAAATTGGGAAGCCCGATTTGGAGGACATAATCGAGGAATTCCTCAAGAAGCATAATATCTGACGTCTAAGAAAGAGGGGGACTGGTATTCCAGTCCCCCTCTTTCTTGTTTATTGTTTCTTCTTGAAAGGTATATAGATATCGAACTCCGAGTCTTCTTCTCCCGTGAATCTCCCATCATATAGCTCAAACTCATTCAGTCCGACAGGTTCATACTCGGAGTTCTGAAACACTTGCCGTATATGTACTCGTTAAGTATCCTGTAGTGAGTCGAGCTTTCCCTTGTGGGTAAAGGCAGCGTAAGTTGCCTCGGGTATCTCGGCCCCCACCATTCCCACCGGTATCTTGTCCAGGCTTGAAACTTCTGCGGAAGCAATGTAGTCGAACTTACCGTCAACGAAATCCTCTTCCCTGGTGCACATTATTCCGTAGTGCTCCTGTGAAGGTATAACATTCTCGATCTCTGAGTATCTCTCCATGAAATCACGCCAGAGCTTCGGACAATTATTCGCCGGATCGTTTCCCCAATACTTGAGGCCTACTACCTTGAATGCTTCTTTGTGAACGATTTTCGGTTCCATTCTTATCCCTCCCTCAAGACTCAAAATGTCTCTCCTGTGAAGTCTCTTCTTCTGGGTAACGGCGAAGTGAAGTTAGAGTCTTCGATACTTTCCCGGGGTAATAAAATACTTGCTTCTGAATGCTCTGGTGAAGGATTCTTGGGAATCATATCCGAACTGAAGAGCAATTTCGAGTATTGGCATTGAAGTTGTTGCTAGCCTATCAGCCGCTTCGCTAAGCCTTCTACCCTTGAGATACTGTCCGATGGTTTCGCCAACTGTATGGAGGAAGATTCGCTGAAGATGAACAGGCGAGTAGAATGTCTTTGCACAGAGATCGCTGATAGTAACTTGAGCTGACAGACTCTCTTCAATGTAATCTATAACAGAATTGACGCAATCGACGTAATCTTCCTTCAATACGGTATCCTTAACCATCCCTTCACCTCCTCCGTGTATGCAAGATTATACATTAGCGAAGGGAGTGGCTTTTTGATAGGAATTATCATGATCCAAATAGAAACCTGGAGACTTGGTTATCAACTTGGTGGAGTCAAATGGTTCAATGAAGAAATGGAAAATCAGTATAAGACGAGTCTTCCAATTGCTCTGGCAGCTTCGATAGTGCTGCTAACTTCCTTCGGTAGAGGCGGAATTCCTTCAAAGCCAGTCTTCTCAACGAAATAAATCAGCATTAGCCTCAGTTGTTCCGATTCCCAAGAAGAGAGATTGTCAAGTGTACCCACACTGTTTATATTCTGCAGCAAACACCCACACCTGCCTCATAGTACAGTCTTGCCCGTACGCCTTTCATCCCTTTCAACCGCGAGAGATCTGAAAGTTTCAAGTTTTCTATTATCTTGTGAATTTCGATGCCTGTCCGTTGAGATAGGCTTTCCCTAAGTTCTGGAGTAAATGCAGCTTCGATCATCTGGTCAGTTCGGATGATCCCTGCCTGTGCGAGTTTGTCAATAACCTGTCTGTCGTGCCCCAGGAAACTATCAAGTCCTTTCCGGTCCGAAGATACTTCTTTCTCACGAAGCTCGGAAGCACGTGCAGCGAGTGAAGGTTGCAAGAGAAAACAGAAATAGAGCGCTATACTCCTCAGAAGTTTCTTCGGAAAGCTTCTCTCTTCCGCAAAGACTCTGCTGAAATACAGAATATCTTCTGTTTCTGTCTCTTCGATTGTTTTGCTTTTCGAATCAAGGAGGAACCTTTCAAAGAAGATTCTACTAGACCATCAATAACACTTGATTTCTTGCCCTTTCTTTTGAGGAAAACCGAGAAATTTTCTTTATTACATCGATCGCCCTTCTCATTATGAAGGAGACACGGAACCTTCAAGAAGCAGGCAGAAACGTTGATGGTACGCGCTGAAAGTCATCATAGCCTTTTTACTTCGATTCTTGGCAGGAGTTCAATAACATCGTTGTACTTGCAGAGTTCAGTACCCGGAGTCATAACAGCCGCAGAACTAGCAGCTCCAGCCATTTTCAACGCAACCTCTGCTGTTTCTCCCAGCTCTCTGGACATGCAGTAGGCGGCAAGGAATGAGTCGCCGGCGCCAACTGCGCTCTTTACAGGAACTTCAGGAACGTTTATTCTATAGAGGCTGCCGCTCAGAAGTGCAAGAGCTCCCTTTCCACCCATAGTAAGAAGAACTTCCTCGATCGAGTACTTTTCAGAAACTTCCTGAACTGCCCTTCTGAGGTCGGACTCTCCTTTCAAGTCTCGTTTCAGCAACCTCTGAAGTTCGTGTGTATTCGGCTTTATTCCTTTGGGACCAGCCTTAACTCCTTCAGAAAAAGGTTCTTTATCGGAATCAATATAGACGTTGACACCAATACCCCTCATTCTTGAACACAGCTGCCTGTAAATATCGTTGCTGACTCCTTCTGGAACACTTCCGCATAATAGCAGATAGTCATCCTTTCTAAGCAGAATATCGACCGTCTTGAACAGCTTGTCTACTTCTCTGTTGGAGATAACAGGTCCCGGAAGACTCAACCTGTACTGTCCTTTTTTCGTTTCAATGAGTATGTTCGTTCTCGTCTCCTTATCACTTCTTACCGTTGCATAAACAACACCTTCTTCATCCAGCATTTCCTCTACTATCTTTCCGGTGTGTCCACCAAGAAAGGCAATTGATACAGAGTGACCACCCAGTTCGTTTACTACTCGAGACACATCTACTCCCTTTCCGGCGGGGTAATCCTTCACTCTCTCTACCCTTACGGTATCGTCTTCTGTAAGTCTTTCTGTGTAGAGAAATCTATCCAGCGCTGCATTCAATGTCAGTGAAAAGATCATCATCTTCCTCCTATATTCTGCCAAGAAAGTAATTGATAATACTTAGAATGACAATAACACCTGTCTCCACTCTAAGCGTTCTACTACCGAGAGAGATAGAAGTGCAATGATCGGTCAACTGCGCAATCTCCTTCTGAGTAAAACCTCCTTCAGGTCCAACAATCACTCTTAGATTACGTTCCTCAGCAAGATCTTTTTGCATCTCCCTAATTGCTCTTCCTCCAAAGTCAAGAAGCAGATTACGCGATCCTTCCAAGGCGAAACTCTTCAGAACAGATACTTCGGGAACACGAGGGTTCACACTCTGTTTTGCGGCCTCTTTGGCTACGGTCAGGAGCTTTGCGGTCTTGCTTTCGTCTAGTCTCGAGACTGACCTCACACTGTTGAAGACTTCTATTCTATCGACTCCGAGTTCAGTAGCTTTCTCAATAAGAATGCGAAGCCGTGGCCACTTCGTTGATGCCACGGCTATAGTTACTCTTTTTTTATCTCGTTCTATGTATTCTCGTTCGATTATCTTTCCAGAACTACTCGACTTTCCCAGCTCTTTAAGAACGAATCTGTAGATAGTTCCCCTTCCGTCGATACCTATCAGTTCATCTCCCGGATTAGCCCTCATCACCTTAAGGTGCTTCGTTTCATCGCTGTCAAGAGTGACCGTGTTACCTTCTGCCAATACAAAGTAAGCATTCGGCAATTAACCGATAACCTCCTGTCCCATATACGGCACGAGCACTTTGGGAACAACGATTTTTCCGTCCTCTCTCTGGTAGTTCTCCACTATTGCAACCAGAGTTCTTCCAACTGCAAGTCCCGAACCGTTCAGGCAATGCACGAACCTCAGTTTGTTATCGTCGTCTCTGAATCTGATGTTTGCCCTTCTCGGCTGGAAGTCTTCAACATTTGAACAGGAAGAGATCTCTCTATATGTATTGTATGAAGGCAACCAAACTTCAAGATCGTATGTCTTGGCTGATGCAAATCCGATATCTCCGGTGCAGAGAGATACAACTCTGTAAGGGAGTTCAAGCTTCTTCAAAACGTCCTCGGCATCGGCAGTGAGACTCTCCAGCGCATCATAGGACTTGTCGGGATGAGTGAACCAGACGAGCTCCACCTTGTCAAACTGATGGACCCTTATCATTCCTCTTACGTCCTTTCCATAAGATCCGGCTTCTCTTCTGAAGCAGGCGCTGTAGGCAGTGTACTTCTTTGGAAGATCGCTATCTATTATTTCATCCATGTGTTGTGCCACCAGCGGCACTTCGGCCGTCGGTATCATGAACATATCATCGGGATCTATCCTGTAAGCCTCGTCTTCGAACTTGGGAAGCTGACCTGTTGCCTGCATTGTCTCCCTCTTCACCATGAAAGGAAGGGCAACTTCTTCGTATCCCTTCGAGTGGTGGAGGTCTAGCATGAAATTCGCAATTGACCTCTCAAGCCTTGCGAGATCTCCCCTAAGAATAGTGAATCTCGCTCCAGAAATCTTGGCAGCCCTTTCGAAGTCAATCAGTCCTGTGTCCGGACCATAATCCCAGTGAGCTTTGATTTCGAAATCAACTTTTCTCGGTTCACCCCAGAATCTGAGAACTACATTGTCTTCCTCGCCCTTTCCTACAGGGGTCGTGCTTGAGGGGATGTTCGGAAGATACAGGAGTTTCTCTCTAAGCTCTTCGTCAATTTGAGAAGTTCGGTTGTCCAGGTCCTTGACTTCAGACGAAATCTCCTTTGCCCTTTCCATCAGAGAAGCAGCAAGACTCTGGTCTTTACTGGCCTTGGCGCGGGCAATTTCCGAGGATATACTGTTTCTTTCGGCCTTCTTTTGCTCCACAATTTGAAGAGCCTCTCGTCTCCTTGACTCAAGATTCACAATTTCGTCCAGTAGTTCGGAGCTCATACACCTCTGTTCAAGGCCCTTTCTAACAATCTCCGGATTCTCTCGAATCAACCTTACATCAATCATTGTCTCTTCCTCCTGCTAGAAAACAAGCTCTATCTCCACACTCTTTCCTTCGAATGAATCGTCATTTGTATCGTAAATCAGTTCACTGGCCCAGATCTTCCTACTATTCTTGAAGTCATCTACGAAAACGCTTCCTTTAAGGTTCAGGAGTCCCGTATCTCCAAAGTATTCGAAGTAAAGGGTATCAACGTTGAGGTCGCCCTTGTAATCGATGAAGATAAGTTCGGGAGTTGCCTCTTCGGTCTCCTTCGCGAAACCCTCGTAATATTCGCTCTTTTGATCGAAGTTGAGAATCTCTGTCCGATAAATGTTTATGTTTTTTCCATCTTCTTCCTTTGAGTAGATCATCGCTTCAACATTTCCGACAAGTATGCCGGTTGACTTATCAAGGTTGTAATCAAGGGAAGAGGCGGTTGCCTCACCGGTCTGAAACTTGACGAATGTCTCCCCTTCAGTCACAAAGCTTTCCCAGTCAGTTGTGCCTTTCGTGGCCGTTGCAAGAGGAGTCTCTACGTAAATGTCTCCATCCTTATTTATCGACACGTTACCTATAAAAGTAAAGACATCTTTTCGGAGCGACCCCAGAACAGTATCCCCTTTAATTCTCACGGTGCTTGCAAAGATTGTTGCTGCAAGGGAAACGAGAATTAGTCCAGTTATAATAATACTCTTTCTCTTCATGAATACCTCCAGACGATTATTCGTTTGCTTTCTTAGAGTCCATTATCTCTATAAGATTCTTGACGATTACCTCGAGAGCCTTTACCTGATCGGACTTTATTTCAGTCATTACCGATTTCAGGTACTCTACTCTTCTATCGATAACGTTCTCTATAAGTGTTCTTCCAGAATCGGAAATGTCGATTATGAATGATCTCCTATCTTTGTCGGAACGTCTTCGTTCTACCAAATCAGCATCAATAAGCCTTTTCACAAGACCTGTTGTTGTGCTCTTGGTTATTCCAAGCCAGCGACTGATGTCACTCATCCTCTTTTCTCCATTGAAGAAAAGGACCTGCAGGACATCGAACTGGGCCGGAGTGATCGGGAAGTCCCTCAGAACCTTTCTTCCTTCCCTTCTAATCCTCGTAGAAATCGTTCTCAGGTTTTTCTCCAGAACTGCTGCATCTTCCTTTTCGATTTCATTTCCGGACATCACTACACCTCCAAACCCTTTGTATTGGTTGAAAGAAACCGTTACTACTCAAGAGATTATATCATCATCTTAACCAGGGTTATGACTGATTCTAGCGTTGGTGGCGTTCATTCACGGTTATACTTGCATAATAACGGTGACTGAAGGCCGCCGAATGGTGATGTATAATCTCAGTATGAAATCAGCTGAAAGAGAGCTCGCCGATTTGACAAGGTTCGATGTCTCATATAGAGAGGATTACATAACAGTTGCCGGAGTTGACGAAGCGGGAAGAGGTCCTCTGTCAGGTCCGGTTGTAGCCGCCGCAGTCATTACGCTCGAACCTGTGGACGGTGTCTATGATTCCAAGGCTCTATGCAGAAAAGAAAGAGAGTATCTATACGATAGAGTGATGGAGGCTTCTATAGTTGGTATTGGGGTCTCGTCGCCTGAGGAGATTGACTTGTTGAACATTCTTGCTGCAACAAGGCTTGCAATGAATAGGGCTCTGAACAATTTATCCGAAAGGCCCAATTACGTTCTGGTTGATGGAAAGTCGCTTAATCTAGATGTTAAGGGAGAGTGCATAGTCGGAGGAGATAGAAGGAGCGCATCGATAGCCAGTGCCTCGATTGTAGCAAAGGTGTTCAGAGATAGAATTATGGATTCTTTGGACATTCTGTATCCTGAATATGGCTATCGAAGTCATAAGGGTTATGGCACAGAAAAACATCTGCAGGCTCTGAGAAAATACGGACCAACAACGTGGCACAGATTGACATTCAGGCCGATAAGAGAGCTGATCACAAAGGAATTGGCAACGCATTGGTCAAATGAAGAGGGAGTTGGCAGAGCAAGGCTTTTTAGAGCGGGCATGGTTGAGATGGAGGCAAAGAATTGAGAGACGAGTTTGAGGAAAGCGAATGGGTAAGACTAATCGAAACAATGAAGAAGTTGAGATCTCCCGGAGGCTGTGAATGGGATATAGAACAGACTCATAGGTCCTTGAAACCGTACCTGATAGAAGAGGCTTATGAGGTTCTCGATGCTATAGACAAAGGGAATGACAATGAGTTGGCAGAAGAGCTTGGCGACGTTCTCCTTCAGATAGTCTTCCACGCTCAGATTGCTGCCGAAAGAGGGGCGTTTTCTATAACGGATATTGTCAGTATGTTGACTGAAAAGCTTATCAGAAGGCATCCCCACGTCTTTTCCGATTCGAAAGGCTACTCCTATCGCCAATGGGAAGAGATCAAAGCGAAGGAAAAGGGAGGAAATGAGTCTCCCGCTTCTTCAATAGGCAAGGTCAACAAAGCGCTGCCAGCACTTAGTTTGGCCCGCAGGGTTCAGGAAAATGCATCGGTTGTTGGATTTGATTGGGAAGATATGAATGGTCCGCGCGACAAACTGAATGAAGAGATTGAAGAGCTGGACTGTGCTATAAAGGAAAGAGATAAAAAGAAGATTGAAGAGGAAATCGGTGACCTTCTCTTTACAGTTGCTAATTTATCGAGATTTCTCGAGGTTGATCCTGAATCAGCTTTGAGAAGATCGACAGAGAAATTCGTGAACCGTTTTCACGAGATGGAGAGTCATATTGAGAGATACGGTCTGGATATTGAAAGCATGACCATAGATGAGCTTAATCACCTGTGGGAAAAAGCGAAGGAGGGTACAAATTGAAGAAGCTGCTGATCGCTGCCCTGATTATTATGTTACTCACTGTAGCAACATTCGCGCAAACGGAGGATTTATCCGGGAGTGGGATAGCCGCCAGGGTAAATGGCGAGATTATCACCATGGACGCTTTTCTTTCTAAAGTTCTGCCTAACTACACTGAAATATCAAAAAGAATCGAAGAAGTAGATCCTCTGTTTTCTGAGATGCTTCTGAATACGGAAGCCGGTCAGAAGTTGCTTGAAGAATATGAAAGGAATTCTCTGGAGGCGTTGATTGAAGAGACTCTTCTTATTCAGTACGCGAGAGAAGCTGGGATTGAGGCCAACTCAGAAGCATTGAAGAGCGTTGTGAATAAGTCTATTATGGATACGCTGGCAGAATTGGAGATCGAGAAGTCCGATGCAGATCTCTTCTACATACTTAGGGGATACATCGACGGATTGAGTTCCTATGAGGCGAAAGTTGTCCGGGATCTTGCATACAGAGAGGTTCTTAATGCTCTCTATGAAGCAGTCACCATGAATGCTACGGTTACAGAAGAGGAGATTGAGCAGTATTACATGGCCAATTCGTCCAAGTATGCTGTGGAGGAAGAGAGAGCGAACATGAAGGTACTCCTGTTCGATTCATTCTCCGAAGCCTATTCTGTATGGAAGGCCGCGTCGAGAGATGCAAATCCAGCTTCCGTTCTCGACACTTTTCCCGAAGTTGTTACCGGAAGCTTCACGAGGCAGGAAATTGAAAGTCTCAATCCGGAACTGGTTAAGTCCCTCTTCAAGCCAACGGACGGCGAATTGCTTTCTTCTGTTGTAACTCTTGACAACAGATACGCGGTTATCTATCTTCAGTCATACTCTCCTGCAGGTTCGCAGGGTGTTGAAGATGTGAGGGAAGAGATCGAGAAGAACCTGATCGAAGAGAAAAAGGACTTGTTATGGAGAGTCTGGAAAGAACAAGAATTTAAGCCTTTCAAAGAAAGTGCCATAGTAGAAAGATACTATGAAGCAGATGGAGGAGAATGAATTGAGTGTCATAAAGGAAGATGTAATGAAAGCTCTTGAAGAAGTCTATGATCTCGAAATTGGCTTCGATATAGTTTCTCTTGGACTAGTTTACGGCGTGAATATTCAGGATGGGAAAGATGTGAGAATCAAGATGACGTTGACGACGCCGATGTGTCCCCTTGCCGGACTGATGACGGAAGACGCAAGAAGAAAGGTCAGCGAGATCGAGGGAATTGGGGACGTTAAGATTGAGCTTACCTTTGACCCACCATGGACGCCTGAGATGGCAAGTGATGACGTCAGAAAGATTCTTGGAATGTGAAATCAAGGGAGCTAATTGAGATATCAATAAAGAGGCTCAGTGAAGCGGGAATCGACAATTCCCGCTTTATTGTGTTCTTACTTTCGAAGGAAATCCTATCGCTGACTGAAGTCGATCTGCTTCTTGATACTAAAAGAGAAATCGAATCTTCTCTGACCGTTGAGTTTTTTTCGGCAGTGAAAAGAGTTGCCAAAGGAGAGCCAATAGACTACGTGCTTGGCTACAAAGATTTTTTTGGAATTAGACTAGAGCTTTCCCCTTGTGTGCTCATTCCCCGCAGCGAAACTGAAGAGTTGGTTGAGATCGTTATTGAGGAAGAAAAAGACTCTAAAGTCTTTGCCGATATCGGAACGGGAAGTGGAGCGATAGCCTGCGCTCTTGCGCGAAGTCTTCCCTCAGCTACTGTATTCGCGACCGACATCTCAACGGAGGCAATCGCTCTTGCGGAGCAGAATGCCAGAAATAACGGGATATCTAACGTGAAATTCATTGACGGAGACAATCTCAACGGACTCGGAGAATACCTGAACTCTGTCGAGGTTTTGGTTTCCAACCCGCCTTATATAAGAACAACAGATATCGATTTGCTCGATGTCAGCATAAAAAATCACGAACCGTTGACTGCCCTTGACGGCGGTAAGGATGGACTTGACTTCTACAGGGAGTTTTTCAGGAACCTCCCGCGTGGAAAGAGGGTATATCTGGAAATTTCTCAGTACGAGACGGACGGTCTTCGCAAACTCTTTTCGGAGATCGAAGGTTACTCTTGCGAGTTCAGAAAGGACTTATCAGGGAACTACCGATTCATGATTCTGCTTCCAATAGGCTGATGACTTCTTTAGAAAACCCTTCAAGTTCGACCCTAAAAATATGGTCGGCCAGATAATCGAGACCAGTCTCATCTCTATTCACGATTGCCACTCTGGCGCCAGATGATTTCGCAATTACCGGAAACTGAGCCGCAGGATAAACCATGAGCGAAGAACCTAATGCGAGAAACAGATCTGCAGCAAGCGCAGCATCTTCAGAGCTTCTGATAGCCTTCTCGGGAAGCATCTCGCCAAAGAAGACGATTCTTGGCTTTATTAGGCCTCCACAGCTGCATTTCGGAACATCAGCGCTTTCCAGAATGAGCTCCATCTCCGACCTATCAAACTTCCTGCTGCATTGAAGACAATCAAACAGGGAGACTGTTCCGTGCAACTCGACGACATCTCTTGCTCCAGCTTTTTGCAGGAGACCGTCGATATTCTGGGTGATGATTGTTTGAATCAATCCCATCTCTTGCAGTCTCGCTAGAAGTATGTGGGTGGCATTTGGTACTGTGTCAGCCATGGTGTGTATTCTCTCTCTTGCTACTTTGTAGTAACCAGCAGGGTCTTTCATAAAGGAACTGAGTTCGAAAATCTCTGGAGAGACTTTGCTGTATAGGCCCCCGGGACTTCTAAAATCTGGAATACCACTGGCAACAGAAACGCCGGCACCGGTTAGTACTGAGGTATTGGTAGATTCTTTTAGAAGAGAAAGGAACGACTTGGCTTCTTGACTGACTTCACTCACCTCTTGCAAACTGAATCTTTGGAAAGTTCGTCTTGCCAGTGTCTGCCCATATATATACATTTCCGTCTGCTACAACTGTTGGTGTGGGATTGACTTCGATAATCGTTGCGCCTGGCGGAATTGAGATAGTAAGTGAATAGGCTTCCCCTGTAAGATCGAACTCCATATCTCCCATATCAGTGTTTACTACTCCTTCTTCAACGGCAGCAAAGCCCGAAATAACGGCATGCTCAATTACTCTTACTCTGTTAGAACCGAGAACCGTTGCGGTCGACTGAAAGTCCTCTACATACATAGCCCGGTTGAAGCTCTCTGCAAACTGGGTCATTGACTCCTGGAAGTCTGCGAACTGTTCTTGCTGAGGTTTATCGTATTGCTCGAGAAACTGTGTCATCTGATTTGGTTTATTGAAGATGATCTCGGTTTCAATATCCAAGGTGGCTCGACCTTCGTAGTCATATGAATAGTTGCTGGTGGATGACAGAGTGTCAATATCAAGTCTGTTGTTAAATGCCATAAACATGTTGACTGCAGTCATCCCAACCATAACAACAACGAGTATGATGAGAAGGGTATTGAATTTCATATGTAACCTCCCGATTATTATTAGATTGGTCCTGAGAATATGATAACATCATTCTGTGCTAAAATACATTGTAGATACCTTTGCGATCGCAGTTGACGATCGATATTAGTTGTATATCGGGCTTTTCGGTTTGGAGGGATTTCAGTGCGAGTTCTCAGTGGCATGCGCTCGACCGGCAGACTTCATCTAGGGCATTTCGTAACTCTTGAGAAATGGAAAGAGCTGCAGGACCAGGGAAATGAATGCTTTTACTTCGTGGCTAACTGGCATGGCCTCACTTCCCATATAGATGAAAGTTCTAACTTCTATGACTGGAGTCTTGACATCGTCCGAACATACGTCTCAGTTGGTCTAGATCCCGAGAAATCAGTTCTCTTTGTTCAGTCTGCAATTAAGGAGCACGCGGAGCTGTTCCTGTATTTCTCTATGCTCGTGTCTGTTTCGAGATTGGAAAGGGTGCCGACTTTCAAGGATCAGAAGGAGCAGATCACAAACAAGGACCTTTCAAGTGGAGGGTTTTTGCTATACCCTGTTCTTCAGGCAGCGGATATTCTCATGTATCTGGCGACAGGAGTTCCGGTTGGTGAGGATCAGGTTTATCATGTTGAGCTTACAAGGGAAATTGCAAGAAGGTTCAACAATCAGTTTGGCGAAGTGTTCCCAGAGCCGGAACCGATTCTTGCTAAAGTGCCCAAGCTTCCGGGAACTGATGGCAGAAAGATGTCCAAGAGCTACGGGAACTACATTCTGATCGATACGGATGAGAAAGAGCTCTGGAAGATGATTGCTCCGATGATGACGGATCCGGCGAGAAAGAGAAGAACCGATCCGGGAGATCCGGAAAAATGTCCTGTATGGGATTATCATAAGGCTTTCACTTCCTCCGATGAAGAGAAGTCTTGGGTCGTTCAAGGATGCAAGACTGCAGGAATCGGCTGTTTGGAGTGTAAGAGACTCCTTCAGCAGAACCTGGTTGAAAGACTCTCCCCTGTTTGGGAGAGGCTGTCCTATCTGAAAGAAAACTGTGAGGAGCTTTCCGAGATAATCGAAGATGGAAATCGAAGAGCTGCAGAAGTGGCTAAGGAGACAATGAAGAGGGTTCTTGAAGCAACTAAGCTGGGGTGGTGAAGGTGGAACAGCTTGAACTGGTCTTCAGTTTCCCTGAATTCGAAGGACCGCTTGACTTGCTCGTGTATTTAGTCAGGAAACACCGGGTAGACATTCGTTCGATCCCCATCACAGTCATAGCAGACGAGTTCATTGCACACGTCAACAAGATGAAATCTCTGGATATGGTAGTGACTTCCGATTTCCTGGTGATGGCTTCAACTCTCATGGAGATGAAGTCCAAGGCTCTGCTCCCCAGAATGAGCAATAATGAAGCCGAAGTGTTTGAAAATCAGCAGAAAGAACTCTACAAAAGCGTAGAGGAGTATAGGGCCTTAAAGGACCTGTCAAAAGAATTCCGGGTAAAGCTCTACGATGCTTACAGCTATGAAAGGGCAACAGCCAAACCGGTAGTTGATCAGAAGAGGAAAGAGGATCTTCCGGACGAACTTACGGAAGCTTTCAAAGCCATTCTAAAGGAGACGGTATTAAGAGAAAGAGTATATACAATCGTTTCCGAGAGCATAAACGTTGAAGACCGAATGCTTCAGATAGAACAGCTCTATGAGACAATTGAGCTGTACAAGTTCCTTATGGATCTCGAAAGCAGATCGGAAGTAATTGTCTCCTTTCTTGCAGTGCTTGAACTCCTGAAGCTCAACAGGTACTATCTTGAAAGTGTAGAGCCTCTCGTTCTCAGAAGGAGGGTCTAGTGAACGAGGAATTGACAAAGAAGGCAATTATCGAAGCGCTGATCTTCTCTGCAAGAAGCGGCATTGAGCCGTCAAGAATCGCGTCGATTATCGGTATGAAGCTGAATCAGGTTATGTTACTGCTTGAAGAGCTAGAGGGAGAATACCAAGGACATGATCACGGTGTAATGATTAAGTCCGTTAACGGCAGGCTCAGATTCTATACCAAAGCATCGATTCAGTCATATGTAAGTCAAATATCGGTGAGACCTCTGGTGAGCATTACCGACACTCAGATGGAAGTTTTGGCGACTGTGGCTGTGAAGGGACCGCTAACAAGAAATGATGTTGAACTAATAAGAGGAAGGTCTTCTCAAGCCCAGCTTTTAGAGCTGTCTAAGATGGGACTTGTGGGCAAGAGGAAATCGAAGCTGCCGGGCAGACCTTACCTCTACAAAGTCAGTTCGCGCTTCTACGAATTGTTCCAGGTTGACGATCTCGCGGAGATTGTTCAGGGGTTGGCTATTGGCGGGGGGGAAGATAGTTTTGAGGCTTCACGAGATGATCTCACAGATAACGGGAATGTCGAGAAGGAAGTCGACTCAAGCGATCCTGGACGGGAGAGTGAAGGTGAACGGCAGGATCGAGACATACCCGAGACTTGATGTAATTCCGGAGTCTTCAGAAATTCTTCTTGACGGAAGTAAGCTAAGCTTTTCCATAGAAGAAAAAGTCGTATATTTGGTTAACAAACCTCTTGGTTATCTCAGCGCCATGAGCGATGATCGTGGAAGAAAGACGTTGGCTGATCTGATAAGTGAAAGGATTAAGGAGAGAGTATTTCACGTAGGCAGACTGGACCAAGACAGCTGCGGATTAATAATCATGACGAATGATGGTGATCTCGCTAATCTCGTTTCTCATCCTTCTTCAGAGATAGAGAAGACTTACGTCGTGGGAATAAAGGGAAGACTTACCGATCAGGATATCGAAGCTGTGAGGGCTGGTGTTACACTTGCCGATGGATTCAGAACAGCTCCGGCAAAGATAAGACTGGTCAGAAGTGATGAAGATCTGTCGAAGTATTCGATTACGATTCACGAAGGCCACAAACGAGAAATTAGGGAGATTCTTAGGGTATTCAACAAACAGGTTTCCACTCTTGTCAGAGTTGCTATAGGCACTCTTGGCATATCTCTTGTTCCAAATCCAGGTGACATAAAAAGGCTAAGCAAGAGGGAGATTGAATCGCTGAAGAAAGGGGCCCAGAAAAGGAGCCCCGGTAAGGACAACAAGAGATTGTAGATGTCTTCATTACCAAAGATTCACAGTCTCAGCTACTAAGATCAACAACGAACGCTCCAATGTAGGTGTCTGCTGCACCATAGTACAGAATCAGCTTTTCTTCATGAACTACGGCTCCTTCGATAAATATCACGTTTGGGACCTGCCCTTGTTTTTCCCAAATAAGTTCAGGTTCTGCGAGAAACCTGTCAGTCCTCATTATAAGTTTTCTGGGATTGCTTATATCAAATAGCGCAGCCCCCGGCCTGTAGATCGTGGAAAAGTCGGCGCTGTTGTATATGAGAAGAATCCCCTCTTCTGTTATAATGGGCGTCGGTCCCGGCTCTATCAGTCTGCTGTCGAAGTAACCCTGTCTTGGTTCCAATACGGGACGGGGAAATACCGTCCAATTTCTGAGGTCGGTGGAATAAGCGAGTTTTATAGAGGAATCTCCAAAGTACATGAAGTACTTCCCATCAATCTTGGCAGGGACGATTGCGCCTGACTTTGACCAGGTATCGTCTTTGAATACCGGGCCCAATTTCTCCCACTCTTCGAAGTCCTTTGAGACGGCTATGCACAGTCTCGCCTTCCCCCCATCATAACCCGTGTA
This sequence comes from Mesotoga sp. UBA5847, assembly GCF_002432735.1. Lineage (NCBI taxonomy): Bacteria > Thermotogati > Thermotogota > Thermotogae > Kosmotogales > Kosmotogaceae > Mesotoga > Mesotoga sp. UBA5847. The sequence continues at coordinate 25,637 of NZ_DJGL01000098.1, forward strand.
GGTAAGTATATAGGTATCGTCTATCTTCACTATTCGAGGATCTTCGCAGCCTCCCGGGATCTCGTATGATTCCGTTGGCGAAATCAGAGGATCTGACCGCCTTGAGAACTCGAAGCCATCTGCCGATGTCGCCAGGCCAATCCTTGATGTGCCATTCCATCTACCTGTGCCGGCCCAGTCTTCCGATCTGTAGAGAAGATAGACAGTCGAGTCAATAACTATAGCTGCCGGATTGAATACGGCCTTGCTCTCCCACCCGACACCTTGAGGCATCACTATAGGAAGCTCAGATGCTCTTTCAATGTTATATAGCGATTCAAACTCTATCGAAATGGAAAATACCGATGAACATAGAGAGAGCAATACCACAAGCAGTAGTCTTCTCACATAATCAACTCCTTATCCAGTTGATCACAACCTCTTTCTCGATTGTGGCCAGAGCGATAAGGTTGTCTGCCGCCCCATAATAAACATAATAGTGTCCTTCGTGTTCCACCATTGCATCGGAAAAAACGACATTTGGGACGCCTCCAAACACTTCCCACTCTTCTTCTGGTTCAAGAATCGGTTCATTGCTTCTCTTTATGACCTTCTCAGGGTTCTCTGAGTCTAGTAACATGAACCCCAGTCTGTAAGTAGGTCTAGGAGTGTCTTCCACGCCGTGATACAGTACAAGCCACCCGTATTTAGTTTTGATAGGTGGAGCACCTACCCCAATCTTCAGATTGTCCCACATGCTGGGTCTCGGACCGGCTATAGAAGTGAATCGTGTCCAGGTATTGAGATCGTCTGAATACGCCAGATACATGTCCGGTTCGATTCTGTGGAACATAATGTAGCGTCCGTTCACCTTCTCCGGAAACAGTGCTGCATCCTTGTTGTCGACATCCGGGATAATTACTCCGTGACGCTCCCAGCGGAGAAAATCAGTCGTTGAAGCCATCGAAATTCGTACACCAAGAGGAGAATAGGCCGTGTATTGCATGAAGACTTTTCCCTCCAGCTCCGTTAGCCTGGGGTCCTCAACGCCGTAAAGCTCCCATTGACTTCCGGGAGTAAAGACCGGCTTCTCAAGTCTGTTGAATCTAACACCGTCGAGTGAAACGGCGTAGCCCATTCTTGAAACCATATCTTCTCCCTGGGCCCTGTATAGCATGTGAAAGACTTTTTTTCGTTTGACAACGGCACAGTTGAAAACATACTTAGATTCCCAGTGATGTTGCGGGATCGGAGAGATAAGAGGGTTTAACGGATGTCTTTTCAGTTTGATCACAACTCTCACTCCTTATTTCAATGACATAGAGATTCCTTGAAGGAAGTACTTTCTGAACACCAGAAATATGACTACCATGGGCATAGTCTGAAGGACAGAACCTGCAAGAACCGGTCCCAGGTAACTTCCGTACTGCATATTGAAGCTTGCCAAAAGTACTGAAAGCGGCATCTTTGAATAATCGCTGACAACTATTAGAGGCCACATGAAATTATCCCATATTCCGATGAATGTGAAGAGTCCAACGATAGAGACGGTCGAGCTAGTTAGCGGGATCAACACCTTCGTGATTATCCAGAGGTCGTTTGCTCCATCCATTCTAGCTGCTTCAAGGTATTCGTTTGGAACGGCTCTGAAGGACTGCGTAAACATGAAGACACCCCAAGCGGAAACGAGGGAAGGAAGTATGAGGGCCGTTCTGGTGTCAATTAGACCGAGATTCCTTATGAGGACATATAAAGGGACAATAAAAAGAAATCCCGGGAATATCATCTGAAATATTATGAAATTGAATATCACATTTCTTCCTTTGAAACTTAGCCTTGATAGTCCGAAGCCAACGAGAGCCGAGGTCACTAGTACTCCAAAGGTAACGGTTACAGATATGAATATCGAATTGCCAAGAGCTTGAATAAACGGTCTCTCCATCTTGTCGGCGGCTTCTAGAATGAATCTATAATTATCAAGGGTGAACCGGCTCGGCAGGAATCCGCCATAGATTTCATTAGTTGGCTTGAAAGACGATAGCAGCATCCATATATATGGGTAGATCCATACGACGGAGGCGGCAAAGAGAATGACATAAAGGATAATCATCGGTATTTTCTTCATACCATCTCCACCTCTCTTTCAACAAGCTTCCTGGTGAGCAACACGCATCCGTAACTCAGAAGAGCCACTATGATTGCCAACGCCGATGCGTATCCCGGATTGATTTTCTGGAATGCTGTCGTGTAGATGAGCATCTGGAATGTATATGTGGTTCTCATCGGACCTCCTCCCGTAATGAGGAAGGGCTCGGTGAATATTCCAAAAGTTAGAGTAAGGGAGAGAACCAGAACCATAACTATCGACGGATTTATAAGGGGCAGAGTGATCCTGAAAAATCTGGTCATCTTTCCTGCTCCATCCAGTTCAGCAGATTCATATAGACTCTCCGGTATTGCCTGAAGCCCTGAGAAAAGAATGAGACCGTAGTAACCAATGAATTTCCAGGTTACCATCACAGCGATAGATAGCGTTGCCAGCTGTGGACTGCTAAACCAGGGGATTGTGATTCCGAAAATAGACCTAGTAATGCTGTTTAAGGGACCGTTTATCGCAAACAGCTTTTGGAATATGATCGAGTAGGCGACTCCGGAGGAGACGTTGGCAACGAGAAATGCCAGTATGAAGAAGGTCCTGAACATCTTCACCTTCTTCAGGCCAAGAGCAAAGAGTAAGGAGAGACCGAGAACCATTGGGATGAAGTAAAGCATGAAATTGAAGGTGTTCAGGAAGACCCTCCAGAATAGCTCATCCTGGAAGAGCTTAATGAAATTGTCAAACCAGATAAACTTCCTGGGTGTGAAGTAATTCCATTTCGAGAGTGCCAGAATCAGTAACCATACGAACGGGTACCCCCAGAAAATCGCTGTATATACTAGGTATCCTCCTGACAGAGACCAGCCCTTTATTGCGTCGATGGTTTTCAATCTCTTCCTCACTCAAAATCACCTCTTCTCTTAGAAGAGTTCTCTTCTTACTCTTGTTGCCGCATCGCTCAAAGCTTCGAATGGAGTGGATTTTCCATACATTATTTGTTCGATGAGAAATGTCGTGAGAATATCTTGAACCTCAACAGTCTTGGTGGTTAATGCGGGCGGGACAGCATAGGCAACATGGCTAGCGTAAGCGGCGAACTTTGGGTTCTCATCCATGTATTCTTGAAAGATGGGGTTAGATAGCAGATCCTCTCTTGCAGGAGGAAGGTTGGTAACTTCCATCCATTTCCGATCTTTCTCAATATCTGAGTAAACCCACTTGATGAACTTCCATGCGGCTTCCTTATGCTTTGTTGTTGCAAACATTACCAGTCCCTTAGTATCTGCGAACGTGTATATTGGTTTGTCTTCTGGATAGTCGTCCGGGACTGGAGGTGGAGCGATTGCAATGTGGTCAAAGACATCAGGGAAGAGGTTCCTCGCCTGATTGATCTCCCAAGGCCCGAATATACCACCAAGAACTACTCCGAAGTAGAATGGGTTGCTTCCGAGGTCGACCGCCGTCCAGTTGTTTCTGAACATGGTATCTATGAATGTGACGACTTCTTTCCCCGTATCGTTGTTGAAGAGAGCTCTTGCTTTCTCAACATCCAGGTATGGGGAGCCCTCGCTTGCCGCATAGTAATAGGTTATGAAATCATACCATCTGTCGTACCAGTTTCTGCCCATTACGACCAATGTTCCATACTTCTCGTAAGGGACGGAATACTTCTCACTGATTTCATAGATCTCCGAGTATGTTCTGGGCGGCCTATCATATCCCAGCTCTTTCAGTATGTCCGATCTCCACCACATCATAATCGGATTCGAGTATATTGGGAGCACGTAATAGTCGTTTCCAAATTTCCAGCTTTCGACTATTGAAGTCATCTTCCTCTTCTCCATTAGCTCCCAGAAATCCGGGAAGGAGTTTAGCGGAACAAGTATGTCTGCTTCGATAAGTTGTGCTGCGAAACCCGAGAAGATGTTCGTGCAGATGTCAGGCATTCTTCCCGATGCGATTGATGTGAGTATAGCCTCCTCTGAGCTACCGGCAGCCGGGATCGTTGACCACTTTATCTGGATATCCGGGTTGTTCTGATTCCACTCGGAAACCACTTCTTTCCAGAAACTCTCTTGAAGAGGATTTGGCGCTGTCCAGAAGACAAGCTCAACGCCAAGTAATCCCGAGATAAGGCACAGGAATACCGTTAACAGAATTAGTTTTTTCACGATCTTTACCTCCTTTTCTATAAAGTGCTCTCTCTCTGGACAAATTCGGTAAACAGAGAAATCTTTGTAGGATGAGGTTCATTGCCAATTAGCAGACTCTGCAGTCTTCTTGATGCTACAACCCCCATCTCACGCTTGAAGATCTTGAATGTCGTCAACGAAGGGGTGGTACCGGAAGAGTTTATAATGTCATCAAATCCCATAATCGATGCCTCTTCTGGTATTTTTATGCCTCTTGCCTGAAACTCTTCCATTGCTCTGATTGCGGCCGTATCATTACACCCGAATACTGCGTCTGGAAGCCCGTATCTTGAAAGCAAAAGGTCAATAATCGCGCTCATATTGTCGTTTTCTTCGTCGTATTCAAATGCTCTAGGCAAGTAGCCGGCGCTTTCCATTGCTGAGATATACCCGTCGTATCTATCTCTGAAACCAAAGTGAGACAGGGGACCATGGATGTTCACTATCTTCTTCAGACCTTTTGAGAAGAGCTTTCTCATTCCATATACAGCTCCATCGTAACCATCAGAAACAACACAGTCTACCTTGACACCGGCAAGATACTGATCGACCAGCACAACCGGTTTCCCGCCCTCTTTGACCATTCTCACATCTTTCTCGCTTATTTCTCCACCTATCATCAGATATCCGTCAAAACTATTCGAGAACTCATCTGTCGATACTAATTCTCCTCTCATGTTGTTGTTTAGAAAGAACTCCTCAATTCCATTAAGAACGATAGTGTAAAATTGATCAGATTTGCTGGAAAGAATCTTAAACAATCTTCTGCCAGCGACGATGCCGATGTTGAAGTCAAGCTTTCTGCTTGCAAGGTAGCTTGCAACTTTTGAGGGTTTGTACTCGAGTTCTTCTATGGCTGACAAGACCTTTTCTCTTGCCTTCTTCGAAACGTAGCCGCTCTTATTCAGCACTCTTGAAACGGTTGCGGTTGATACTTCTGCCAGTCGTGCGACATCAGATAGTTTTGCTGACAAGTAAATCACCTCTAGCTATGTAAACGCTTACATCTCTAAAAGTAATATACCTCGATTGAGGCTCGATAATCACATTCGAGTAGCAACTAATAAAGCCATTCAGTTAGTATTTAGAGCTATTAAGTCAGTAATATGCCGTTTTGCATTTCTTAAATAACCGTAGGTATCAAAGTTGATTAAACTTAGACGAAAAAAGTAAAGTTAGTGCGGAATCAGGTTATATTACCAATTGATTGCCGATAATCTTCGTAAGTCATTATTTTTGATTCCATATCATTCTAGATCAAAGAAGTGACAAGATTCTATAATCTTAAGTGATATGTAAGCGATTTCACATCGACTTCTAGGAGGTGTTTGTATGAAGAGGTTCTTGGTTCTTTTCTTCATAGTGCTTTCGGTCTTTTTAGTTGCAGAGACTGTAAGGGTTCCCGTGTCTGTCAATTCCTTCACCGGGGAGCCTGTTGCCGTTACAATTGCCATGAGTGATATTCTTGATCTCGTTGGGGTTGACTTCGATGCCAACTGGGACTCATTAAGAGTTGTTCAAGACGGAAAGGAGCTTCCGTATCAAATTGATGATGCCGATCTGAATGGAAGGCTCTCATCCGGGGATATTCTCTCCTTCTTGATCACAGGTCCTGCAGAGATAACGGTTAGTGACAACTTTGACATTCTTCCCCCAACCTACCAGTCGGTAGGAAAAGTAACTGAGGAAGATGGGCAGTGGGTTATTGAAATCGGGGAAATAACTGCAATTGCCAATAACAAAGGTCTCGTTAAGGTAACTGGTTTCGGAGATGTGGAAGGAACTGTGGTCGATGAGATAGGCATTGTCAGGATGTCGGGTTATGTTGGATCGACCTATTACATCGATGGAGAGTTTGGCAGGCACGAAGAAAAGACGTCGGGGGATTTTGCAGTCAAGGAAGTCTCGGTTCTTCCTGCCGGGCCCGTAGGAATCACTGTTGTTAGCACGCTTGAAGCGAAACCTTTCCTGGGTGTAACTCAAAAAATCATCACCACAATCTTCAGCAATGGGGATATAATTTCTCACAACACCTTTGAATTTGCGACATATGCCGAACTAATGAAACTACAGATAATGGCAACAAGAGTATTGACTGACGTAGCTGAAGACACGGTCCATACGCTTCCTGTATTCAGAAGACTTCTCTGGGCCGATCAGCTTAATATTACACCACTAGAATACTGGCTAGAGAGAAATGCGATAATGTATTTCGGAAACAAGCCCTATATTGTCTTCCCTGCTGTAGATTCAATGAGACCGCTTTGGTGGGGTGCGACGTACATATTTGCTTCTCAGGAAAGCTGGAGAGCCAACTACTCGTTGTCATTGAAATTGGGTGTCGCAGAGATAAACCCCGAAGTACCTGTTGTAGTAGCCGACTACGAGAAATGGATAGGAGGTCTTACTTGGGTATATGAGAGCAGGGAATTCAGGGACGGATACTTCGAATGGATGCCCGGTGAGATTGACATCTTCGAAAGCACTAGAGGTTATGTCTCTTCAAACTGGGAAGACTACGTAAAGCGCTTTGCGGCAGGAGATGTTGTCAGTTTCAAGAGAGTCTACTCGATATTCAACGCCGACTCAATTCAGGATTCAATCGAGTTCGCTGAGCTCAAGAAGTCGGAGATTCAGTCACTCAAGATAGGAGAATAATCGATCTTTGTTTTAGGGTGAGAGGTTGCCTCTCACCCTTTTATTTTGGAGGTGTCTATGAAGAAGGTAATCGTCTTGCTCTTATCTCTTGCTTCAGTCTTGCTTATCGGGATGGAGGTTCAGCTTAGTCTAGGACATCTGGAATTCCTTAGAGACGAGTTCTCGATTGAGAATGTCACAAGAGTTGGTTACTGGATTTATGCTGACAGACTTCCCGATGGAAGCTACAAACATGCCGATGCTCCCGGCGAAGGAGTTACATGTGTTGATGATGTGGCGAGGGCGGCGATACTTTATTTGAGACTCTTTGAGACTTCAGGAAAACCTGAGTACTTCGGACGGGCAAGAGAAGCGCTGGAATTTGTACTTTCAATGCAGGATGTCGATGGGGACTTCTACAATTTCGTATTCGAAGATGGAAGAATAAACCTAAATGGGCCTACTTCCAGAAAAGGAGGAAACTGGTGGGCAGCTCGAGCATTATGGGCGCTTACTACCGGAGCACGGATATCTCAAGATTTTGACCCCGAGTTTTCTGTTAAACTGACCGAAGCTGCACATAGGTGCTTCCGAAGAATAATCAGCTTTGAACAGGACGGTCTTATTCATGGCTACACCGACCTCTCATCCGTTGTTCTTCTTGGAGCCGCCGAGTTGTTCATGATAGGCAACGATGCACTCGTGGGAAGTTTCGTTGAAAGGTGTTCTTCTGCTATTCGAGATAAGCTGGTTCTGAATAGCGACTCGCTTTTTGACGGTCTTGTAGACGAGGCACCACCTTCAGAATCGAAGTATTACTGGCACGGTTGGGGTTCGAGGCAGCTGGAAGCAATAGCTTTGGCAAGTGCGATTCTAGAAGACGACAATCTTCTTGAAGCTTCTGTAGAGGCTTTCAAGCGAAGCTCGGCGCTTCTGCTGAATGCGGGGCCTCTATACTCATTGTCTCAATACTTGCAACTTTTCCCGCAGATAGCCTATGCTGCAGAAGCTGCGATTTCAGCAGGGTATATGCTGTATGAACTGACCGAAGATGATGAGATTGCCTCTACAACGGCTCTTCTTGGAAGCTGGTTCCTTGGTGTCAACAAGTTGAACCAGTCAATGATAGGGAGGAACGGAGAGGGATTTGACGGACTTGAATTCTCACACGTAAATAGAAATGCAGGAGCAGAATCTACGATTTCCATGCTTCTTTCTCTCGAAAGGATCAGTAGGCTTCCCGATCAGTACGAACGGTTCTTTTCTGGTGAAGTAGAGATACTTGCGCGGGTTGAGGTAGTTGAAGCAGAATCCATGAGGGCTGGCCTTTCCGAATCAGCGATAATCCAGGGTACCGGCTTTTCGGGCAATGCCGTAATAAACATCTCAGGAGCATTCAGTCTTCGTATGCCAATAACACTTGCCGAGACATCATATTCAGTATTTGCAGCTCTAAATGAAGTCAAAGCTAACGAAGTGGTCTTTACCTTGAGGCTTGGGGATTCCAGATCAGAGAAGGTAGTCAGCCTAGAGCGGAGAGCCATTCTCAAAATCGGTACTGTAAAAGGTACAGGTAATGAATCTACCTTCACGGTGGGAGGAAGAATAACCGAAGGTAGTTTCGATCTCGATCAGATAATTCTCGTGCCGAATTTGGTGGTTGCTTACGATCCAGGAGAAGATGTTTCCTTTATTCTCAATTTCCGTGGAAGCGAGGAAGCACAAGAAGGTATTTCAATTGCAAACGGTAGGATCTTTGAAAGAGAGAGAAAGATTACTGAAGTACCACCGTCACTGGTAGTGGATGTTGTCGAACAGGACGGGTTCGTTCATTTGAATCTTGAAGAGCTATTCAACAACAACGGAATTGCATCTTCCGATGAGAGAAAAACGGCGAATTTCGACAACCCTCAGGGATTATTTGGAGCTTCTTACATATCTGCAGAGCTGGAGAGAGAGCTAGAATCAGGATTCCTTTCTGTTGGTGAGACTAGATTCTTAATGAACATCAAAGGCGACGACAACCTAAGACTCACGGGCCAGGCGATTACATTTCCAGCAGAAGTATTCAGTCGTATCTGTATCCTCGGTTCGGCGAACCATGGTGACTACGTCGGTGAAGCGCAGCTGATCTACGAAGATGGTTCGCAGCAAATGATCCAGTTGTCGTTTTCCGATTGGTGCGGAGGGCCATCGACTGGAGAGGAAATTGCGTTCGTGTTTTCCGGCAGATACGATAATACTGGGAATACAGAGAGAATCAAGTGCATGCTGTACTATCGTTGTAGTGATCTTCTTGATAAACCGTTGAAAAGCATAGTCTTTCCTCAGCTGGCTAATGTGCACATTTTCGCAGTCTCGTTTGAGAGATCAGGCTTCGGTGTTCAGTAGCAGTGAAGTTATTTGGAGAAGAATGCCGGTCCGTTGACGCAGGCCAGTTCTGCTTCGCGACCGGAAAACCCGCTTAATGCTTGAGGGAACACGCTGTGCGCTGGGAAAAGCAGTCCTCAGGTTTGCCGTCCAATAGCTAGGATCCGTCCTTCTTAAAGATTAACCGAGAAAGAGCGTTGTCGAGTGCTTCGCTTCGAGAGTGCGAGAATTCATGTTGACCGTCAACGGTCCACCGTTCTCCGAGAAGAGAGAGGACAAGCAGAAATGATGCCGACTTCATCGGGAAGTGAGGCTCGCTGGCGCGAGGAAGCGATGCTGGAGTAAAACATCAGACGCAGGGCTGGGCAAGAACGGCCCAGGTCGCAATGCCCGGAGAAGCATCCGGGGACGCAAGGCTGGCGAAGATCACGCCAGGACGCAATGCTGCCTTCGGCAGGAGGCAACAAAATAGCCATTCAGGCTTCGCCTGGCCAGTACCACTTC
>NZ_DJGL01000102.1:0-2834 GCF_002432735.1 Mesotoga sp. UBA5847
GAAGTATTGAGAAAACTAGTTGAGATATGGGAGATCCTGGACTTTCCTTGCGGCAAGAGATTCAAAGCGATTATTGAAGAGGCGATAGAGAATCTGATCAAGAATGGTCATTTGTCTTTGAGGGAAGAAGTTAAGCAGAAGCTTTTGGAAATAAGTTCCTCTACAATGGATAGACTTCTTCGAAGTGAAAGGAAGAAGATGGAACTGAAGGGTAGGTCACATACAAAACCCGGTACTCTCTTGAAGAAACACATAAGCGATATGCATCACCTTCCGGTTCTTATACACCCAAATCCTTAAAGAGGTCTATTGTGAAACACAACTAGATGAGCGAGGTAACTCTGTTCTTGCCGTTCCTCTTTGACTCGTAAAGAGCCTTATCCACCCTTCGAAGTAATCTGTCGTAATCGCTCTCGCCATCAAGAAGCGTGGAAACTCCAATGCTTATGCTCAATTTCCCGCATTCTTTCGGTTCAAGGGAATTGAGGCCAGAGCGTAGTTTCTCCGCCACTTTCATCGCACCCTCTAGATCCGTATTTGTAACCAATACCAGAAACTCGTCGCCTCCCCATCTTCCCAGATGGTCGCAACTCCTGATATTTGACTGAACGAAAGAACACATCTCCTTGAGAGCTTCGTCGCCGGCCAGGTGACCGGAGTTATCGTTAATAGTCTTGAGATTATCGAGATCAAGCATAAGCAAAGAAAGCGGAATTCCATATCTCTTAGATCGATCCGTTTCAGTCTTCAACAGCTCATCGAGTGAGTATCTATTCATGACACCGGTAAGCATATCAGTAGTTGCAAGTTTCTTGTACTTCTCCTGGCTCTCGCGGAGAGCCTCTTCAATCTGTTTAGTGGGAGAAATATCAATGTGAGTTCCAAGAATACGGGTGGCCCTTCCGTTCTTGTCTCTCTCTGCAGCTTCTCCCCTATCGTGAACCCAGATCCACTCACCACTCTTTGAAAGCATCCTGTACTCTACTTCGAAGTGATCTGTCTCTCCACTATAGCATCTGTCCATCTCCTCAAGTGAAGGCAGAAGATCTTCAGGATGAACAAGCTCCTTCCACTTCTGGAAAGCAATAACCGGTTCGCCCGTAGAATAACCCATAATCTGATAGTACCTATCGTTTATGGATAGCTCTCCTTCTTTGATTCTGAAGTCCCAGAGACCAACATTCCCACCTTTCACAGCAAGCGCAAGCCTCTCCTCACTCTGGCGCAACGCATCTTCGACTCTCTTCCTCTCCGTTATTTCGGTCAACAAAACGACGCTACCTCTTGTCTTTCCACCTTTGCTGAAGATTGTCGTCTTTCTGGAATCTACTATCTTCTCTCCCACCTCTAGATCGGACTTCGATAGATCGGAACCAAGAAAGCTCACAATGGGCTCGATACCTTTGAAAGCGTCACTGAAATGTAGTCCGATGGAGCTTTCACTTTCCACACCAAACATCGAGCAGGCCATAGGATTTATATCGGCGACTGTTCCTCTATCGTCAGTAATAATCACACCGTCAGGCAGACTTTCGAAAACCGTCTCTTTGGCAACGGGTCGTATGTCAAATAACCTGTACCTCATAACACCTAGCGCCATAAACACCCCGGCAATAGTGAAGGCAATCGGAGTCATGTCGAGATATCCGAAATCGACAAATCCAAAGAGGTAATTTAGATTCACGAGTACCGGGAAAAAAGTCCCAAGCAGAATCATCTTCAGCTGACCCTTATAAGGCCCTCTCGAAAGAATATATTGCTGAGCAATTAAGATTAAGCTCAAAAGAAGCAGTACATAACTGTAAGAGATTCCGAACCAGAAAAGCGGACCATGGACAAGTCTCTGTACTGGAAAGGATGCACTGAGATCCAGTTCGCTGACTGAATAATAGAGCCAGTGAACCTCATTCGTCCACATCGATACAAGCACCGCCACCGGGACAGCAAAGAGCAAAGAGATCCTTCTCCAGGTGAACCACTCTCTTTTGTCGAGAATTGCCATCGAGAAAAGAAAGAGAAAAACCGGCGTGCATACTATTCCAGGATATGAGATCTTGTTGAGAAGCCTCATTGTTTCCAGGTCATGCCCGAGCAATTCAAACGCATAAAAGAATGCCCACCATGCAATCGAGAACATCAAGAGGCTTAGAATCCCGGCTTCAAGAATCCCTCTCCGCCTCGAAAACAGTATAGCCATTACAAAGCATACACCCGCTGCAAGAAACGTCAAAAAAGCATAAGTATTCATTTCAAACACTCCAATAGATCACTTCAAACAATTATATACTGAGCCCTTATTCAAAAGTCATAGATCCTCTCATTCCAACTTGCGAATAGTCAGTTGCAAGACTTTGAACAAGCCGGTCACGATTTTGGGGAAAAGCCGCTCTTTTGCTGTGCGCTGAACGCTGTGAAGAGCAGTTCTAGATTGAACGATCGATAAGATAGAGAGAAGATGAGAAAGAGCATTGTCGAGACATTCGCTGCGCTCACGAGAAGGTGAAAGAAAAGCCAGTCACCTTCGGTGGCCAGTTCCGACTTCGTCGGCTGAACAAAAAAACGAGAAAGAGCGTTGTCGAGAGGTTCGCTTTGCTCACGAGAGAAGAGAGAGAGAAAAAAACTAGAAGAACATCAAACCGATTTCGTGCGGCCAGTTCCGGCTGCACCAAGCTAAGAACCGTCGTTTGTGGTACGTGGTTGGTGGTTGGTCAAGAACAAAGAGCTAGAGCCCCCTATAAATCAAAGAGTAACGAAATCCAGTTTGCCCTGAACAGGAGACCCCAAACAGGTACATATTGGGGCAAGCTTTTCAGGGCAGGTTCTATGGGATGACA